>NZ_MRCT01000243.1 GCF_002208625.1 Methanobrevibacter sp. 87.7 | reverse complement strand
AAATAGCTAAAAAAACCAAAAAAATAAGAAAATAAAAACCAAAAAATAGCTAAAATATAATATAATACATTAAAATAAAAAAATAAATCATATATAAAGTTTAGAGTTTAAAAAATATTAGATAAAAAATTATAGGTTTTAATGAATAAGGAGTAAAGAATAATTTTGTGTTTATATTTGTTCAAAAATAAAAAAAACCTAATATCTTTTAAACTCACTACTAACTTATGTTTTCTTACTATATAAATATTTAGGTTTTAGTATACTTTGGTTATTAAAAAATAAATAAAAAAGTAATACAATTTTTATAAAATGTAGAAAAATTGTAAAAAAATATTAAAAAATACAATTAAATAAAAAATTAAAAAATATAAGTAATAAAAAATAAAAATTTAATTAAAAAATATAGATTTAATTAAAAAACTTTAAAAGGAAATAATATGTCAAACACTACTGGAGAAATATTTAGAGTAACAAGTTTTGGTACTAGTCATGGAAAAGCTATAGGTGCAATTGTTGATGGATGTCCAGCTAATCTTGAATTAAGTAAAGAAGACATTCAAAAAGAACTTGATAAACGTAAACCAGGAACAAGTAAATTAACAACACCACGTAAAGAATCAGATGAAGTAGAAATATTATCTGGAATATTTAATGGAAAAACAGATGGAACACCAATATGTTGTGTTGTATACAATAACAATCAAAAATCAAAAGATTATAAAAGTATTAAAAATACACCACGTCCAGGACATGGAGATTATGGTTGGATCAGTAAATATGGTAATTACAATTACAATGGTGGTGGACGTGGAAGTGGACGTGTAACAATTGGTCATGTAATTGGAGGAGCAATAGCAAAAAAATTACTTTATGAAACCTATAAAATCAAAGTAATCTCCCATGTAATACAAATTGGAAATATAAAAGCTAATCATACAGATATTAGTAAAATTGAAGAAAATACAAATAAAAATCCAGTAAGATGTTCTGATTTAAAAACTGCTAAAAAAATGGAAAATCTTATTCTTGAAAAGAAAGCTGAAGGAAATTCAGTAGGCGGTATTGTTGAAACAATAGCAATAGGAGTACCTGCAGGTATTGGAGAACCAGTATTTGGAAAATTAGACGGAGATATTTCTAAAGCACTTATGGAAATTGGTGCAGTAAAAGGTGTTGAAATAGGAATTGGATTTGATGCTGCAAAAGCAACAGCTGCAGATATTAATGATGAATTTTATTATAAAGATAATAAAGTTTATACAAAAACAAATAATTCTGGAGGTATACTTGGAGGAATTTCCAATGGAATGCCAATAATTACAAGAATTGGAGTTAAACCTACACCATCAATTTCAATAGATCAAGAAACAATAAATATTGAAGAACATAATAATTGTAAAATAAATATTAAAGGAAGACATGACCCATGTATCTGCCCACGTATTACTACAGTTAGTGAATCTGCAATAGCAATGGTTCTTGCAGATCATATGATACGTTCAGGATACATACATCCAAATAATATTGAAAAACAATAAAAAGGTTTTTAATAATTTTTAATTAAAAACCTTAAAAAAAAACTAATTTTAAAATAAATCCACAAAAACAACAAACCTTAAAAAAAAACTAATTTTTAGAAAAATATTTTAAAAAAATAAGTAAAAAATAATCTAAAAAAGATTATATAAAAAACTAATTTTAAAAAAGATTTTAATAATAAAAAAGAATATT
>NZ_MRCT01000242.1 GCF_002208625.1 Methanobrevibacter sp. 87.7 | reverse complement strand
AAAATTAGTAGGTATTTGAATTGTAGTTATTTTGGTAGTTTTTAATTTAAAATTAGTAATTGTATTAAAATTATAAGTTTATAAAAAAATAGTAATTTATAAAAAAAATTAAATGTAATTATTGGCTTCCACCAACAATTGCATTTTGTATTCTAGTATGTGGACCTCCATCACCTACTGGTGCAATTTGTCCATCTTTACCACAGAAACCAACGCTTGTTTTAAAGTCAGATCCAAGTCCATCAATATGTTTAAGTGTTTCAAGTATATTACCACTTAAAGATACATCACGTAATGGTGTAGTTAATTCTCCATTTTCAATTTTAAATGCTTCTGTAGCATTAAATTGGAAGATTCCTTTACCAGTATCTACTTGTCCACCTCTTGATCCTTTAAGATATATTCCATCTTTAATATCTTCAATTAATTCATCAAAACTCATGTCTCCTGGTTGGAGGTAAGTATTACTCATTCTTACTATTGGTTGATCTTCCATACTTGATCTTGCATTTCCTGAAGATTTAATTCCGAGTTTTCCTGCTGATTCTCTTGAACTTAATAAGGATACTAATTCTCCATCTTTTACAAGATGGTTTTTAAAGGTTTTAACTCCTTCTGTATCATATTCATAGTGACCAAATGCATCCATAGTAGGGTCATCATAGATGTTTACAATATCTGATCCTATTTTGGTATTCATTTTATCTTTTAATATTGAATCATCTTGTAAGATTAAATCTGATTCTACTGCATGTCCTAATGCTTCATGAATCATTACTCCAGTTAATGTATTATCTGTTATAATTGGGAATTTTCCAGATGGTGCTGCTTTTGCATCAAGTAACCTTTTTGCACTTTCAGCAACATTTCTTCCAAAAGATTCAATATCTGCATTTTTAAGAACTTCATATCCTTTTGCTCCACCAAGACTATCATGACCTATTTGTATAAGTTCACCATTACTTGCAATAACATTTAAGAACATTCCAAGTCTAGTTTCTTCCATATGGATATTTGTTCCTTCACTGTTTAAGAATACAGATTCAGTTTCACTATCTGAATAGTTTACTGTAGCACTTATAATATTATCAAGTTTTGCAGCTTTATTTGTATCTTTAATAAGATCTATTTTTTCATTAATATCTACAGAGGATACTGGGATTTTTCTTGGTGTTTTAACATCATCTTCAATTACATCAGCATCACTCATTTTTACATCACTTTTAAGTGAATTAGATATTTTAATTGCTGTTTTTGATACTTCTTCAAGTTTTGATAAATCATTAGTATATGCAAAACCCCAAGCTCCATTATTAAGTACTCTTATTCTAGCACCATTTGTTAATCCACTGTTAATTTCTTGGAATTTATCATCTTTCATAACGATACTAGTTCCATTTCCTTTTCCTGCTCTAATATCTGCATAATCAACTTGAGATTCTATTTTTGTTATTAATTGGTCTAAATCGTTTATATCGTATTCCATAATAAAACCTGTTTAATTTGATTTATAATTTTTAAATCGCTATAATAATATATAATATATATTTAATAGTAATTAGATTATATTAATTAAATATATTATTTTTATATAAGATTAATATTTTTAATTTTTAGATTTTTTTATTTTAGTTTTATTTTTCTTGTGTGTTTTTTTTATTATTTTTTGTGTTTTTTGTTTAGTTTTAATTTTCATGTTTACTTGTGTTTTTTTAATTTTATTAAAATTCTTTTTTCTTATTTATTTTATTATT
>NZ_MRCT01000241.1 GCF_002208625.1 Methanobrevibacter sp. 87.7 | reverse complement strand
AAAATATAATTAAATTATACTGTTTTTTAATAATAAAAAAAGATTAAACCATGATATAAGTTTTAAATAATATTTAATAAGATAAATTTATTTATAAATATTATTTAAATATAAAATTTAATAAAAATAATTTATAAAAGTTTTTAACACTAAAAATAAAAGAAAACATGTATTTTTAATAACAAATAAAATAAATTAGAATAGTTTCTAATTAAAAATTAAAATAAAAAAAAACACAAAAAATAAACTAAAAAACACGAAATTAAGAAAATAATAAAAATAAAATTTAAAAAACTAATAAAAAAAAATAGAAAAAATCTAAAAAGTAGATAATAGAATTAGATTAATGAAGATAATCCAACTACTACTAAACTTGAAAAGTTATAACCTAATAGTATGGAGCAAAAGTGGAATAATAAGTATAAAACTACTAATATTAATGCAATTTTAAACAAAAATGCAATACTTTCAATAAGGAAATACAATACTAATATTATTAATGCTATTATTATTAATCCAGCTATAAACCCCACCATAGATTTATCCTCCTGCTAATATAGTTTTAGATCCTTGATTTGAAATTTCTTCTTTTTCAAAATCAATATCAAATTTAACCCTTTCAATAGTATCAATTAAAGCTTCATAAGATTTTTGTCTATGAGGTCCAAGAATTGCAACTATAAAAAGACTATCACCAGTATAAAATTCACCAATATAATGAATAATATTAACTTCAAAAACTCCAAATTTTGTTTTAACATCTTCAGCAATTTCTTTCATTTCTTTTTCTGCTTTTTCAATATCGGGAGTTTTAAGTATTAATTTATCAACTTTTTTACCAGGTTCTTTACCTCTTACTATACCTTCAAAAGTAAAAATTGCTCCAGCTTCATCTACTTTATTAGATTTTTTAACATCTTCTATTAAATCTGCGGCAGTTACAACATCATCATCTTTTTTAATTATACGTACTACCATACAAAATCACTCCATTTTATAATCTATTATATTATAATATAACTATAGTTATATAAATATTTTTATTTAAAAATTTTACTATGAATATTAAATTCTAATTAACTTAGTAAAATAATCTAAATAAATATTTAATAAGATCATATTAAATCTTAAGAATAACTATGAATATTTAATTATTATAATTCACTAATCTCTTTTTTATAAAGATGTCTAATTCTATTTATACCATCAAATGCATTAATTAACTCAATAGTTTTATCAGATACAAGTTTTTCCCAATTTCCACCATTAATCATTCTTTTTCTAATTTCAGTTCCAGATAATAAAGTTCTATTAAATAATGGAGGAGCTTCTACTTCATAATTTTCTTCATAAAATAATCTTTGTACTAAAGGATTACCTGAATAAACTACAGAAAATGGTGGTGTCATCATTTTAACATGAGATACCCATATAGCATTAGTATTAATATCTTCTATTGGAATAATATAATATTTAGAAGGATCAACACCTTCATCTGCTAAAGTTTGTCCAATCATTAATATTCTTTCACCAGCAGTGAAAGGATTATCTAAAGTATGTGATTTTTGAGCACTACCAACAGCAATGATAAGCTCATCAACCTCATCAAGTATTTTTAAAATAACTTGAAGATGCCCTTCATGGATTGGTTGCATCCTACCAATAAGTAAACCTCTTTTAACTGTCATTTTTAAATTCCTCAATCTTACTTATTATATCATATTATATTTTATATTTCTAATTTCAAATATTAA
>NZ_MRCT01000240.1 GCF_002208625.1 Methanobrevibacter sp. 87.7 | reverse complement strand
CAACGCCATAAAACACATAGCACATACTATACATAAAGAAACAACACACTCAAAAACAAATAGATATAATTGCAAAAATTATTAAAAATATTAAAAATAAAATTTTAAAAGACATTTACTTAAATAAATATTAAATTTAGTGATATTCCCATTAAAAAATAAGATATATTCTGAATTAATCTTACTTAAAATTAAAAAATAATAATAAATTATTATTTTTAAAAATAAAAATATAATATTTAATATAAATTAAAAATATCAATAAAAATTTAATATAAAAATAAATTAACAATATTAAACATTAAAAATAAAAAATTAAGCTTAAATAAATTTTTATAATTTAAATAAATAAATTAAAATAATAATTTAAAAAATAATCAAAAATGTAATAAAAAAGTTTATATAAGTAATAATAAACAATATTTAAAAAAATAATAAAAAATTAAAATTAAAAATTAAACTAAAAATAAAAATTATATAAAAATATTAAAAAAATTATGAAAATAAAAACAAATATTAAATATAAAAATATAAAAAATTAAGAAATAAAATATAAATTTATAATAATAAAAAACAACAATTATTATCGAGGTATAAATATGAGCGATGATTCCTTTAAAACAACAATTGAAGAATTAAACAAAATATTGAAAACAAATAGTGTAATTGGTGAACCAATAGAAACTGAAGATAAAATATTAATTCCTGTTGTAAAGATGGGATTTGGTTTCGGTGGTGGAAACAACAACACTGCTGGAGGAGCAGGTGCTGGTGCAGGAATTGAACCTGTAAGTATGGTTGTTGTATCTAAAAATTCAAACGGACCAGATAGTGTAAGAGTAATAGATATTAGTAAAGGAAATAATACTAACAAAGCACTTAATGATTTAGGTTTAATAATAACTGATCTAGTTAAAAATTATTTTAATTCAGCAAATCCTGAAGATTATTCAGATGCAGAATGGCAATATAATAATGAAAATGAAGAAAATAATAAAAATAAAGATATAAGTGACGCAGAATAACCATATAAATTTAAAATACATAATAATTAAAATAAGTAGGAGATTAGATTGAATATAGCATTAATAATATTATACACAATTCTTATAATACTTATTTTAATTATTATAATACTTTATATTGGTCTAAAAATAGATTTAAAATTCAATTATAATAAAGAATTCAAAGGACTAATTAATATTTCTTTAATTGGAATAAAAATTTATAAAAAAGAAATTCCAGTGAAAAATAAAGAAGATGAAAAAGAAGATAATAAAACTAATATTAATAATAAAAATCTAATTAAAGAAGTAATAAGAAATAGAAATGAAATTAAAAAAATATTAAAAATTCTAAAAGAAAATTCTAAATATAAAACTGAAGGAAAACTTATATTTGGATTTGATAGTCCAGTGAATACTGCAGAAATAGCTGGTATATTATGGGGATTAACATCTATATTTAATAATAACAACTTTAATATTCAAATAGAACCTGTTTTTAACAAAGAAACAATTGAATTTGAATTTAAAATGAATATAAATATAAATCTTTTAGTATTTATTATTAAAACACTTAATATAATACGAAAAGAACCAATGAAAACTTTTATTAAAAATACGATTAAAAATTTAAGAGGAACCTAAAATGACTATTAAAGATAATATAAAAAATAAAATTGGTTCCTATAAATACATAAGTTTTGGTAAAAAAATAGAAATAGCTAAAAGAATAATTTACCCTATATATAAAGTA
>NZ_MRCT01000239.1 GCF_002208625.1 Methanobrevibacter sp. 87.7 | reverse complement strand
ATATAATTTTAATTTAAATATTATAAATATTTTATAAAAAAATGAATTTAAAACCAATAATATATAATTTATATAAAAAAAGAATTTTTAGATATTATAAAAAATTTTAAAAAAAAAAATAAAAAAAAGAAAAAAATAATAAAAATTTAAGTTCCTATAATAAAATGTTCATCAAAACTTCTTAAAAGTTTAATTGCAGAAAGTGCTGCTAACATACTTGTTTTAGGATTTGCATCAGATGGGAAATTCATTGTACGTGTTTTTAATTCACCGAAGTCCCCTTTAACAACAACTTCATGAACATTCCTACTTACTTCAGGATCTACAATAATTTTTACATCAATATCCTTACCAGATGCTAAAGATAATGTTGCTGCTACATTAATATTTTTAGGGAATTCTTTAACAGCTTCAGATGCTTTACCTTCAAATAAAACTTCTTTTTTATCCACATCTCTTCCAAGAGATTTAGGAGATTTACGAGTAGTTAAACTAATACTAGAAATATTTTTAATTGATGCAGCTTTAATAGCATCTACTCCAATAAGTGCACCAGAAGGAGTATAAATTTTTGCATCATTATCTTTTGCAGCTTGAATAAGTTCATTTCTTAATTCAGTATCCATTAATGCACCAACACTCATAGTAATAATATCAGTACCACTATTTAATACTTTAAGTGCAGTTTCTCTTACTGAACTTTGAGATGCAGCTTCAAGAACAAGATCTACTTTACCTAACATATCATCAAAATTTGAAACAGCTACACCATTAACAAAATTTGCAAGATCTTCTGCTCTTTCACCATCTTTATCATAGAAGTATTTTATTTCAATACTAGTATCTTCATCTTTAATATTTTGAGCAATAATATGAGCTATTGCACCACAACCAACGATTCCAACTATCATTAAAATCACTTAAAATTTTTTTAAAATTATTATTAACTTAAAATTTTAAAAGAAAAAATAAATATAATCAAAAAATAGCTACAAATTATAGATTTAACTCTTAAATAAAAATAAACCATATATAATTCAACAAATAGCTAAAATTATAGATTTAATTTCTAAATAAAGTAAATCTTAAATTAAAAATAGAAAATTCAATGAAAATATTTATAAATAAAATTTATTGAATTAAGGTAAAATTAATTTAAAAATAAATAAAATTCAAATTATTTTAAAAATAAAAAATTAATTAAAATTAATAATTTGGATTTTGAGCTTCTTGTTGAGCCTCAACTTCTTGATTAGGAGCTTGTGTTTGAGGAACATTTGGTCTTTTTCCACCAGGTACTTTATGTCTTACATCAGGAGTATTAATTAAAATAATATCCCCAATAGCAGTAACTTTATCAAAACCAATATTAAATGAACCTTCTTGATAAGATCTCATTTCATCTTCTTCAGGTACCATCTGAAGACCTCTTTTCATGATTTGTCTAAAACCAACTTCTCTATTTCTTTGTGGTTCTACTGCTCTAATTACTAATTTTGAAATTGTACCTAAACGAATGTTAAGAACTACATCTTCAACTTTACCAACATATTTTCCATGTACTGTATATATATCCAAATTACGGAGACTTGAAATTTCTACCATGTTTTTCACCATATAAAAAATAATAATAATTTTTAAAAAATAAAATTAATATTTGTAAATAAGTATAAAACTTTTATATTAATAAGTATTTGTTTAATTCATAATATAAATATCTTGTTAAGAATATTTAAATTTTAAATAATATTTTTAAATAAAAAATGAAAATAGAGTTTTTCAT
>NZ_MRCT01000024.1 GCF_002208625.1 Methanobrevibacter sp. 87.7 | reverse complement strand
GTATTCTACTATCTTTATAGAATGCATTAGCATCAGAAATAAGATAAATTTTTTTATTTAAAATATATTTAATATAATTATAAAAATCTCTAGAATTAATAGATTTTAATTTAGGATTTATTTTAATTGAATTATCATATACTTCTCTTTTCATGTATATTAAAAAGAATTGTGCAAAATTTAATTCTAAATATTCTCCATCACAAAATAGGGGAATGTTAGTTATATTTTTAAAATGATTTGAAACAATTATATCACAACTTCTTCTTGTATCTATATAAGGTACATGAGCTCTAAAATTATTATTTCCTTTTAATCCAATTATTCTTGATAATAAAATTCCAGAATCTTCAAGTTTATTTGAATATTCTTCTAATATTTCAATTAATCCTTTTGTTATAATAACATCATTTTTAAGAAATATTATATCTTTATTATTTTTAAATGAATCAATTACTTTATTTATTCCAGATAAATTATCATAATTTATATTTTCATTAAAGAATTTAATTAATCCTTTAGTTTCTAGTGAATTTAAATAATCTTTAATTTCCTTATTACTTCCATTATATATTGTAGCAATATTAAGTTTTTCAAAGTTATTATATTCTAATAATGGCTTAAGACAATCTTCTATATTAGTTATTTCATTACCTAAAAAAATAACAATATTAATATCATCTTTTATTTTATTATATTTAACTTTGAAATTATTTGTATATTCAATTGTTAAATGTTTATTATTAATATTTACTATGTATCTTTTATGTGGTTTGAATAAATCATTTAAATCATATTTAACATTATCTGTTATTCTATTATGTGAATTTTTTGAAAAATAATTTGAAAGAATAACTGGAATTGAATATAATTTAAAATCATTATCAACTATTTTTAAAATAAAATCATAATCATTTAATCTTTTTAATTCTTCTCTAAATCCACCAAGTTTATCATAAACTTCTTTTTTATGTGTAAAACAATTTAAATCAATATAATTATGATTATATAAAAGTGATTTATTAAATGATCCATATCTTACTTCTTTAATTGGTGAAAAATAATTTTCAGCAATATATTGTCCACAATATAATGCTTTAGCATCAGGTAATTCAAGATATGCTCCTACCATAGTTTTAAGATATTCTTTTTTCCAAGTATTATCTGAATCTAAATAAAAAATATATTCTCCTTTAGCTAATTTTAAACCATCATTACGTGATTTACATACTCCTTTATTTTCTTTGTGTTTTATTAATTTAATTCTATTATCTTTATTACTTATATCTTCTATTAATTCAATTGTTCCATCACTACTTCCATCATCTATAATAATTAATTCAAGATTTTTATAAGTTTGTTTTAAAACGGATTTAATTGCATGTTTAACAATACCTACTCTATTATACACTGGCATTATAACTGAAACTAAAGGTTCATCAATATCATTTAAATTAGTTCTTAAATAACTTCCTATAATATTCATAAATGAGAAACAATCTTTATCAACTTTAGTAAAAGGTTTTTCAATTATTGGATTATAATAAGATCTTGATATCATTCCATCAAAATCATTATATAATGAATTTCTATTTAATTC
Organism: Methanobrevibacter sp. 87.7; assembly: GCF_002208625.1. Classification (GTDB taxonomy): domain Archaea; phylum Methanobacteriota; class Methanobacteria; order Methanobacteriales; family Methanobacteriaceae; genus Methanarmilla. Next base: position 13,908 of record NZ_MRCT01000024.1, on the reverse strand, counting down.
CCATTTTAATTCTTTATTTTTTTTACTTAATTCATCATATGAATTTTTATAATATTTAAATTGATTACTTTTTGATAAGATTTTTTTACTAAACTTTTCTTTCATTAAAATTCACCTATAAACAGATTTAACATCCAATTTGATATAATGTAAATCCATAATTAGTTAATTTTTTACTGTAAATATTTCTTCCATCAAATATTATTTTTTTATTAAGTCTATTGTATATTTCATCAAAATCAGGATTTCTAAATTCTTTCCATTCTGTTATTAAAATTAAAGAATCTGAATCATTTAAAATATCATATTTATTATTAAAGAATTGAATAGAATCAAGATATTCATTACCAATTGCTTTTTTAAATTCTTCAGTAGCTTTAGGATCATATGCTTTGATTTTTCCACCTTTATTAATGATTTCACGTGCTACAACAATAGATGTTGCTTCTCTTACATCATCAGTTCCAGGTTTAAAAGCAAGACCCCAGATAGTAAATGTAAGTCCAGTTAAATCTTTACCAAAGTGTTTAAGAATTTTATTTACAATTACCATTTTTTGGCTTTTATTAACCTTTTCAACATCTTTTAAAATTCTTGGATGATAACCATTAGATTCTGCAGTATTAATTAAAGCTTGAACATCTTTTGGGAAACAACTTCCACCATATCCACAACCAGCATAAATAAAATCATAACCAATACGTTTATCACTACCAATACCTAAACGAATATTTCTTACATCAGCACCAACAACTTCACAAATATTAGCTATTTCATTCATAAATGAAATTTTAGTTGCAAGCATTGCATTTGCAACATATTTAGTCATTTCTGAACTTTTAATGTCCATTAAAATAAAACGATCATGATTAAATACAAATGAAGAATATAATTCTTTTAATGTTTCAAAAACTTCTGGTTTTTCTGCACCTAAAACAACTCTATCAGGGTGTAAGCAATCTTTTACAGCACTACCTTCTTTTAAAAATTCTGGATTAGATGCAATATCAATTTTAACATCTGAATTATTTTCTTTTAAAATATCTTCAATATGTTTTTTAACTTTAAACCCAGTTCCTACAGGTACAGTTGATTTAATAACTACTAAAGAGTCATGGTTAATATTATTTGCAATATCTTCTGCTGCTTGGAATATATAATCTAAATTAGCACTACCATCTTTAGACATAGGAGTACCAACAGCAATAAAAATAATGTTTGTATTATCTAATGCTTTTTTAAGATTAGTTGTAAAAATTAAATCTCCTTTTTCCTGATTATCTTTTACAATGGTATCTAAGTGAGGTTCATAAATAGGTAATATATTATTTTTAAGTCCTTCAATTTTTTCTTTAATAACATCTACACAATATACTTTATTTCCCATATTAGAAAAACAAGCACCAGTAACAAGACCAACATAACCAGTACCAATTACAGTTATATTCATTTATTATTCTCCGTTATATTTATTTAATTATTTGAAAATTATTAATTATTATATATATTAAAAATAGTTTTATAAAATTTAATTATTTAAAATTTATTATTTTCTAAAATTTATTTTTTATATTTCTTAATGGCTTAGTAATTTTCCAACTATTAGACGAAAGGATTTCTTCATGTTCTTTTTTTAGATTATTATATTTTTCTTTTAAGTTATTATTTTCTGTTTTTAATTTATTATCTTCTTTTTTCATTTTAGAAATTTTTTCTTTTAATACTTTTTCTTCATTATTATATAAACTATTTTTATTAAAAGGTAGCCATTCTATATGTAATTTAATAATTTCTCCATTTTTTACATCTTTTTTATAGATATATGGTTTGTCATGCCAAACTAATTGGTGTTTATTAAGTATAATTTCATTGTTTATTAAAAAATTTGTATAATCAATGTATATAGGGAAACGATTATTATTTTTATCTCTTCTATCTGGACCTTTTAAAATTATATTTATTACACCATTACCAATACATTTAAATTTTAAATTTAAACTATTTTTATCATTTTCAATTGTATATCCTATTCCAGTTTTATCTTTAAACCAGTTAGGCTCTTTTATATCTAAATTATCATTATTTTCAATAATTTCAATATGATTATTATTTCCTTTATTTTTAATATCTATTCTACAAGTATCATATACTTTTAAATCATTAATATTAATGTGATTATTTAGATTTTTATAGGATTTTGAAAAAATTACACTTTCAAATATATCTTTATTATTTAAATCTAAATAATTTATAATATCATTGAATTTAGAATCATTTAACATATTTAAAAAATCTTTCTTCATTTCTGTAAAAAATAAAGATCTGTATTCAATATCTATTTCTTTAAATCTATGATACACTATACTAATTTTTTTATTATATAAAATGTGTTTATTTTCGTTTTTAAATTGATCATGTTTAATGAATTCTTCTATAATCATATTATTGATTTTTATAGTATCTATAAAACTTTTATCTTTATTTGTTGTAATTGAATTTAAATGTATTCTTCTTATATAAAATTCTTTATCATAAAATGATATTCTTTTAGCATTAAATAATACAGTCCAATTAAAGACATTATCTTCAAAAATAAGTCCTTCAGGAAATTTAGCACCTGATTTTTTAATAAATTCACTATTATATATTTTATTAACTGCATTTACTGGAATTTCAAAAATTAAATTACCTAAATCTTTATAATTAAATACTTTATTTTCATAATCTTTAAGAGGAATTTTGTAATAGTCTTTATTATATTTTTTTTCAGTATTTTCATTTAATATTGATAATTTAAAAATTAAGAAATCTAATGATTTTTCTTCACAGATATTATATGTTTCTTCTAATGTATTAGGTTTTAACATATCATCAGAATCTATAAAATAGGTATATTTACCATTTACATGTTTTAATCCATAATTTCTAGCAGCACTTAATCCTTTATTTTCTTGTGAAAAAATTTTAATTCTATTATCTTTTTTTGTATATTCATTTAAAATATCTAAAGAATTATTTGTAGATCCGTCATTAATACATATAATTTCAATATCATTTAGTGTTTGATTAATGACACTATCTAAACATTCTTTAAGATAATATTCTTCCGTATTAAAAACTGGAATTATAACTGAAACTTTAATCAAAAATGACACCTACTTTTTATATTTATTCTTAAAACTTATAAGATATTATGTTTATATAATTATTTATTCTATTTAATTTATATGAAATTTTATTATTTTTAAATTTAAATTATAATTAAATAGTCTTTATTTTAAATCAAAATAATATTTTTTGATAAGTATATATTTAATCATATTTAAATATAATATTAAATATTTATTGTAAAAATTATTTATTTATATTATTTTAATTTTTATTTAAAAATTTTTCAGATTTTTTACATATAATATATTTTATTTTTAGGTAGATAAAAATGGTTAAAGTTTCAGTGGTAATACCAGTATATAATGTTGAAGATTTTTTAGGTGAATGTTTGGATAGTATTATAAATCAAACACTAAATGATATTGAAATAATCTGTGTTAATGATGGATCTAAAGATAAATCTTTAGAAATTTTAAATGAATATGCAAATAAAGATAATAGAATCACTGTTATATCTCAAAAAAATGGTGGACATGCTGCAGCAACTAACAGAGGTATGGAACTTGCAAAAGGTAAATATCTTTATTTAATGGATTCTGATGATATTTTAGATTTAACTGCTCTTGAAAAAACATATAATCTTGCTGAAGAAAAAAATGCTGATTTAGTAATATTTCAAGCAATTAATTATTATATGGATAAAGATGAGTATGTTAAAGCTGAAAATTATAGTATGAATGAATTAGCTGACTATGTAGGAGATAAAATATTTAATTATAAAGATATTAAAGATTTCCTCTTTAAAATTGCAGTTACTCCATGGTCTAAACTTTATAATAATGAATTTGTTAAAAAATCAGGTGCTAAATTCCCTGAAGGACTTATTTTTGATGATAATGTATTCTTTTTTGAAGTTTTATTTAATGCTGAAAGAATTGCTTTTTATAGAGAACACTTATTTAAAAGACGTTGGTATTCTTCTTCATCAACAACAGCAGGAGATAAACGTTTTGCTGATACTATAGAAATTAATAATTTGATTATTAAAGTATTTATTAAATATGGATTATTTGATGAATTTAAAGAATTTTTATTTAATAGAAAAATTAAAATAGTTTATATGAGATTTAAAAAAGTAAAAGATGAATTTAAACCTTATTTTTATGATAAAATGAAAGAAGATTTTGAATCTATGCTTAATGATGAGATATATGATGGATTTTTAGATTCTTTAAGTTTTAAAAATAGAACTATTTTTGAAAATGTTATAAATTCTTCATCTTGTGAAGAGTTTTTATCATCAATGGAAGTTTTTGATTTAAAAAATAAAATTAATAGTTTAATGGATGAAAATAAATATTTAAAAAAATTAAATAAAGAATTATTAGATTCAAATAGTTGGAAAATTACAAAGCCATTAAGAAAAATAAGAAATCGTAAATAAATATTTTTTTCTTATTTTAAATTGATTTTTTTAAATTTTATTTTTTAAAGACTTTTTTAGATAATATATAATTTAATAAGAATTTATTTTTTTTATTATTTTAAGTAAATTATATATTTATATGAATTTTTAAATATTATTTAGGTGTTTTTGTGGTTAGTATTTCAGTAATAATGCCAGTTTATAATGCTAGTGAATTTCTTGACATGTCTATTAATAGTTTAATTAGACAATCTTTTAATGATTTAGAACTTATATGTGTTGATGATGGGTCTACTGATAATTCTTTGGAAATTTTAGATAAATTTTCAAAAAAATATGATTTTATTAGAATAATTAAACAAGAAAATAGTGGTTCTGGTAAAGCTAGAAATAATGGTATAGATAATGCATCTGGGGATTATATTGCTTTTTTAGATGCTGATGATGTTTTTGTAGATAAAGATGCATTAAAAGTAATGTATAAACTTGCTATTGAAAATGATGCAGATATGGTTTGTGGAAATCTTAAAAGACTTAATGAAAAAAGAGAAATTATTGAAGATATGTATAAAAATAAAAATTATGCATACTTTGAAAAATATGGTTTTATTTCTCCTAAAGATTATGGAGTACCATGGGCATTTTATAAAAATATTTTTAAAAGAAGTTTTTTAAATGAATATAATATAAGATTTCCAGATTTGAAAAGAGGGCAAGATCCAGTATTTTTAGCAAATGTTTTAATACACACTGATAAAATTCCTGTAGCTCCAGTAACATTGTATGGATATAATTTTCATGCTGGTGGAGGACCAAATCTTAAAGTTAATACTTATAATAAAAAAAAGGATCATATTACTCATTTTAAACAAACATTTGATATTTTAGATAATAATGGGTTTGAATCAGTTAGTGAAAGATATAAAAAAAATTTCTTTGATTTTTTAAATAGTTCTAGAAATTTAAATGATTTAGAGTTGTATGATATTTTAATTGATATTTTTGGTTTTAACTCAAAATATTTTGAAAATTATAATAATGAATTTACCTATTTTAAAGTTTATCATTTATTAAATTTATTATTAGTTTTAAAATCTGATGAATCATTTGATGAAATTAAAGATAAGTTTTTATCAATGGATATTTCATCTAATAATCTTATTAAAAATGATTTAAAAGAAAAATATGATATTGTATGTAAATCAAGTAATTTAATAGATTGTAAATCCAGTTTATACTCATTTGAACTTAATAGGTTAAAAAATGAAAATATAAAATTAATCAATAAATGTAATAAATTAAAAAGATTAAATAATGAACTATTAAATTCTTCTAGTTGGAAAATTACTAAACCATTAAGAAGTTTTAAAAAATTTTTTAAAAAAAATTAGTTTTTTATAAAATAAAAAATACATTTTTATATTTTAAAAATAAATAATATATTAATATTATTTTATTTAATATGGAGGTATCTTATGACTGATACAGTTAGAGTATGGCGTCATATTCAACAAAGATATAATTTAATTGGTTCAAAATGTACTAATTGTGGTAGAGTTTTCTTCCCACCTAGAGTCATTTGTCCTGATTGTAGAAGAAAAGGTAATATTGAAGATATTAAATTTAGTGGTAAGGGAAAAATATATACCTATTCTATAGTAAGATCACCATCTTCTGATTTTAAAATGGAAGCACCTTATGCTGTAGCTATTATTGAATTAGAAGAAGGAGCAAAATTAACTGCTCAACTTGTTGATACTGACATTGATAATATAAACATTGGAGATCCTGTTGAAATGGTCTTTAGGAAAATTAGTGAAGACGGTCCTGATGGGGTTATTTCCTATGGTTATAAATTTAAAGTAGTTAAATAGATATTTAACTATTTTTTTATTATTAAATTTTATTTTTTAATATTTTTATTAAGTTATAATTTTTTTTTAATTTCAAGTACTACTTATTAATTTTGTGTAGAGGGATAATATTGCTTAATGATAAATTAAATCTTTTTAAGGTTAATTTAATTAAATCTAAAAAATATTGGTTAATTTATTTAGTATTTATTTTGATTTTTTCTTTGTCTTTTTTTAGTATGAAAAATTATATTCATCCTAAAATGGAAATTGCTGTAATATTTTTAGTTTCTATACTAGGTATATTTTTTATTAGTTTTTATCAGTATCATAATTCTGATAATGAAATATATAAAGTTGCATTTATTATTATTTTAACTTTTGGAATAATATGTTCTTTTTTAACACCTATTTGTTTTATACCTGATGGTGCAGAACATTTTGTTAGGTCTGAAATGACTTCTGAAGGTATTTTAGTTCCACATTATGAAAATGGTTCTTACATGACTATACAAACTACTTTAGATTTAATTAAAAATTCTAAAAATACTTTATCAACTAAATATGATAAAATTAATGGTTTTAAGGCTAATATATTTCAGACAGATGCTGATACTAAATCTATTAATTATACGCATGTTAAATATCCCTCTGCTTTTGCTCAAAATCCATTTTATGGTTATTTGGCTCAAGGATTTGGCATGTTTATAGCAAAATCATTAAATCTTAATGCAATTTGGTTATTATGGTTAGGTAGAATTTGTAATGTAATATTATATTCTGTGTTAATTGCTCTTGCAGTTAAAAAAACACCTATATTAAAGGTTCCGATGATTGTTTTTTCATGTATACCTTTAGCTATTTATCAATCTTCATCATTAAGTATTGATGCATTTATTAATGGTTTAGCAATATTAATGATTGCATATTTCTTTTGGATGTATAAAGCTCCAGATAGAAGTTTAGGTAAAAAAGAGTTGATTATATTTACAATAATTGGTTTATTATTAGGTTTAACTAAAATAACTTTATTTTTATTCATGTTATTAATTTTATGTTTACCTAAATCTAAATTTAAAGAGGATAAATATTATTACCTAAGTATATTGTGTATTATTTTCGTTGGAATACTTGGTTTAATTTGGATTAAATTTTATGCATCTTATGCATTTCAACATTCATTTAGACATAATTATTGGATTTTAAAGAATATTAATAATACAAGTCAGTTAAATTATGTTTTATCTCATAAATTTAATGCTTTAATAGGAATATTATCTATATTTACTAAATATTTGGATAATGATTTGCTTTTGTATGCTAATAATTTATTTATAAATAAAATAAATTCAGTATATCTTATGTTTATAGGTGCTATAATTTTATTATATCCTAGTGAAAAAATTGATTTAAAAAGTAAAATAAGTGTATTTATACTAATAGTCCTTATTTATGTTGGAACATATATTACATTTTTATTTACTTGGACTCCTATAGGACATTTAAATAACATAATTGGTGTTAAAGCAAGATATTTTTTACCTTTATTTGTTTTACTTCCATTTGTTTTTGGATTTAATCATATGGAAGGAGATAAATCATCAATTGATATGTATGCAATAGTGTTAACAATAAGTTTTTTAGCATTAATGCTTATTTCTTCAGCTATTAAATTCTATTAAATTAAAATTTTTTATTTTTTTTATTTTTACTATTTTTTATAAAAATTTATTAAATCTAAAAACATATCTTTTTTTATGGATAGAAAGAATATTTCAGATTATGGTGAGAAAGCACTAATTAAAAGAATCATTGAAAAATCTTCTAATTTTAATAATTTAGAAAATACTGAGTTTATATCTAGTATTGGAGATGATTGTTCAGTCATGAAATTTAATGGTAAATATTTAACTAGTACAAGTGATATGCTTATTCAATCATCACATTTTCCAGATTCTATGAGCTATTTTGACATGGGATTTAAAGCTGTAACTGTAAATATTAGTGATCTTGCTTCAATGGGTGCAGAACCTATTGGTTTTCTTCTTAATATAGCTATTCCAAAAGATTTAAACATTAAAGATTTTGATAGTATTATTGATGGTGTAGTATCTGCATGTAAATATTATAATATACCACTTATAGGTGGAGATACTAATCATTATAATGAGATTATAATTAGTGGAACTGCTTTTGGAACTTGTGAAAAAGAGCCTATGATGAAATATGGATTTAATATAGGTGATTTAGTTTGTTTAACTGGCAAAATTGGTCTTGCACCTCTTGGATTTGATTTATTATTAGGAAATTACAATATTAGTAAAGAACTAAATAAAGTAAATTCATTAAATATTACAGAGATTGATAAATGTGAAAATATATATGAATTAGCTATTTTTAAAGCATTAAAACCAGAAGCAAGAATAAATGAAGGTAAAATTTTACTTAATAATGGTATAAAAACTGGAACAGATATTACTGATGGTCTTGCAAGTGAATTTGAATCTATATTAAGTTCTGATAAAAAGTATTCTAAGTATTTAGATCTTAATAATTATAGTAAAGGAATTAGAATATATGAAGATATGCTTCCAGTAGATAAAGATTATATTAATTGTATAAAAAAATTAAATTTAAACTTATATAATTCTTTATTTCATGTAGGTGAAGATTTTGAATTATTATTTACAATTAATAAATCACAAGTAGATAAATTAAGTAAAAAATTAGATTTTTATATTATTGGTGAAATAACAGATAATAATACAGTTGAAATGATCCTTAAAAATGGTGAAGTTAAAACTATTTCAAGTAAAGGTTACAATCATTTTGATGCTAGTAGTTAAAATATTAAATATACTAATTTTGATTATATAGGCGTTTTTATGAGGGTAGAATCAATATTATATAATAAATTAGATGATAATAAAGTAAAATGTAATATATGTAATCATAGATGTGTTATACCTCAAAATCATAGTGGTTATTGTAATTTACGTGAAAATATAGATGGTATATTATATTTTAATAATTATGGTATTTTATCATTATTGAATATAGATCCTATTGAAAAGAAACCTCTTTATCATTTCTTACCATCTAGTTTAGCATATTCTGTTGGTGGTTTTTCCTGTAATATGTCTTGTTTAGCATGTCAGAACTACATGATTTCACAAGAATCATATAATAAAAATATAGCTATTGAGATTTCACCAGAAGATATTGTTAAAAATGCAATTAATCATAATTGTAGTTCAATTGCTTATACTTATAATGAACCTACTGTAAGTTTAGAATATGTTTTAGATATTGCATCTATTGCTTGTGAAAACAATATTAAAAATCTTTTTATAAGTAATGCTTATATGACAAGTGAAACACTTGAATATATACTACCATATATTGATGCATTTAATATTGATTTAAAGTTCATTGAAGATTCTCTTTATAAAAAAGTATGTAATGCTAAGATAGATAGAGTACTTGAAAATCTTAAAATTATTAATGAAAGTAATACACATCTTGAAATAACAAATTTACTTATAGATAATCTAAATGATTCTAAAGAGGATATAGAAAAACTTGTTAATTTTATTCTTAATGAACTTTCAAATGATATTCCACTACATTTTTCAAGATCTTTTCCATACTTTAAAATGATGGATATAGAACCAACTAAAAAATCTAGGATGATAAATAGTTATAATATTGCTAAAGATATGGGAATGGAATACGTTTATCTTGGAAATATTAATTTTAATCAAAATACTTATTGTCCAGAATGTGGTGAAATTTTAATAAAAAGAAATGGATATTTTACATCAGATTTAGGTAAAATTATTAATGGTAAATGTTCTTCTTGTGGTAAAAAACTTAATTTTGTTTTATGTTAAGAGTTTTTACTAATTTATTTAATAATTGTAATTTTTTCAAATAAATATTTGTTTTATGTTAAGAGTTTTTACTAATTTATTTAATAATTGTAATTTTTTCAAATAAATAATAATGTTTTATATACTTTTTAATAATTTTTTAAGTGATTTGTCTATTATAATAGAAAATTATTTAAATAATGTAATTTATATTAGCAATTGCAATATTATGAAAATAATTAAGAACTAAGTGGGTTTATTTTAATAAGCACTTGTCTTAAAAAATTATAAAGGAGAATTATTAATGTATAAAAAAATCATTGTACCAACTGATGGTTCTAAAAATTCAGAAAGAGAAATTGAAAAAGCTATTGGTTTATTAGAACCAAATGGTGAATTAGTTATTGTAACTGTTGCAGTAAAAGTAAAAGCTCATAGTTTACAAAGCCAAGGTTCTTTATCTAATATTAATGATTCATTAAAAGAAAGAGCTATTGAAATAGCAAATGAATTTGCTTCTAAAATTGATCCATCAATTAATGTTTCAATTGAAATTTCTAGTGGTAATCCTGCTGATGAAATTGTTAAAATTACTGATAAAGTTGGTGGAGGTTTAATTGTTATTGCAAGTGCAGGTGAAACAGGAATAAATAAATTTTTAATTGGTAGTGTTGCTAATAAAGTATTAAAAACAGCTAATTCTGATGTTTTATTAGTACAAAGCTAAATTTGTAGTAAACTCTTTACTACAAACTTTTTTAGTTTTATTTAGAAATAGATTTTTTTTTATTTTTATTTAATATATATTTAAAATTAATATAATTTTTATATATATATATATTTTAATTAAGTTTAAAATAGAATTTTTTAAGAAATTTTTAAAAATTAGTTTTCTTTACTTAAGATTTAGTTTTTAATTAGATTTAGTCTTTTTTTATTAGTTTTAAATTTTTTTTTAATTAACATTAATCTTTTTTTAAATTTAGATTTTTTATTTAAAATTAGTATATTTATTAAAACCACTAAAATTAAAAATTTAAAGTAGTTTTATTTATTTGTAAAACTTACTCTTTCAAATTTTTTAAGATTATTAATATCTTTAGTTGCATCTACCCCTATTTTTGTAGTAGTACCATCAGGTAATGCTTTAGGATCAAGTGAAGAACCTCTTGCATTGGTAACAATCATTAAATCTTCATCTCCTTTAACACGTGTAGCTATTGCATATTCAACATCTTCTGGGTTAAATAAATCAATATCTTCATCTACAACTACACAATGTTTTAATGATGGATGAGCGGATAATGCTGCCATTAATACATTTTTACCATCACCTTGTGTTTGTTTTTTAATTTGTACTACTGCATGTAACCAACAACATCCTCCTTCAGTTAATGCAACATTTTGTACTGTAGGAACTGTGTTTTTAACATGTTTATAAATTCTTGGTTCTTGTGGAAGACCTTGTAAAAGCTTATGTTCAAATCCAGCTGGTATAATTGCATGGTAATATGCTTTTTTCTTAAGATGCATTTTACTTAATTTAATAATTGGTTCTTCTCTAATAACATCATAAGTATCAGTTAAGTCTACAAATGGTCCTTCTTTTGAACGTTTATTATGTAATATTTTTCCTTCTAATATAATATCTGCTTCAGGAACTTTTAAATCTGATTCTTCACAGTTTAATAAAGTTAATTCTCCATTTTTAAATGCATTTGCAACTTCCATTTCATCTGCATCAATAGGAATTGAGCAGGTACTTGCAAGTAATATTGCAGGATCCATTCCAATACAGATAGTAATATCTAAATCTCTTCCTAATTCTTCAGCTCTTTGGAAGTATGTATAAAGGTTTCTTGGTACTAATCTTACACCTAAAGTATCACTATTTTTTACAAGCATTCTATGAATTGATGCATTTTGTACTCCTGTTTCAGGATCTCTTGCAAATATAACACCTGCTGTAATATATTTACCTCCATCTTCAGGGTAGTGTTTTAAAATAGGTATTTTATTTACATTAGCTTTATATGTTATATAATTATCTAAATTTTCATAGTTTTCAACTTTTATTGGATTATTAGTTGCTTCAATGATTTTATGTAATATTTCATCTTTTTCACAGTTAATTGAACGAGCAATTTTTTCTCTTGTATTACATATTCCAGATATAACTGGTATATGTGAGCCTTTAACATTTGTAAATAAAACTGTATCCTTTGGATATTTTTGGAGTATATTACAGATTTCATACTCAGTACTTACTTCATCATCAATTTCTATTAATTCTCTATAGCTATTTAATTTCATATAAATCACTTTTTAGTGGTTTTTTATAGATTTTCTAACTTATTTTTAAGTGGTTTTTTATAAGTTATAATTTAATAAGTTTTTTAAATTATAAGTTTGCAGTTTTATATTTAATTCTTTTTAAACTTTCTTCAATATCTTTATTACTAATACCTAATATTTCACCTGCTAATATAGCACAATTACGGCCATTATTAATACCAACACTTCCTACAGGTACTCCTGGTGGCATACTAACCATTGAAAGAAGGGAATCTTTTCCATTTAATTCTTTATCACATGGAACTCCAATAACTGGTTTTTCACTTAATCCAACAATAGAGCCACTTATTTGTGAAGATAATCCATTAATTGCAATAAATAATTTTACATTTTGCATTTTATAAATATATTCTTGGAATCTTTTAGGATGTCTAATTGGACTTACAACTTTTAAATCATAGCTTATTTTCATTCTATCAAGTAATGTAGATAATTTTTTAGCTATTGTAATATCAGAATGACTACCGGGAATTACTGCAATATCTGGACATTCTTCTTCTGATAATACTTCTACATCTGGAGTTCTATGATGGTATTCAATTTCTTCTAAATCGTCAGGAATAAAATCTTTTACAAGATATTTATAATCTAAATCTTTAATTATATCTTCTTGGCTATTGTAAACTTTATTTTTATAAGATAATCTAACATAATGAACATTTTCCCTTACTTTTTCATCATATGTTCCTATTATCTGTGCTGCAAGTATTGCAGCATTATCTCCTCTATCAATTCCTACTGTTGCAACAGGTGCTGGAAATGGCATTTGAATTGTAGAATATAATGCATCTAATCCATCTAATTTTGCTTCAACTGGTACTCCAATTACTGGTCTATATGTAAATGCTGTAATTACACCTGGAAGGTGTGCAGACATTCCAGCAATTCCAATAAATACCTCAATTCCGTTTTTAGTACCTTCCAAAACATCATGTTTTACTTTATCATAGGTTCTGTGGGCAGAAGATATCTTTAAACTGTATGAAATTTTCAATTCATCTAATTTATTCATACATTTTTCTGCTATTTTAATATCAGATCCACTACCTAATATTATCATTACTTTTGGATTATTCATTTTTTCACCTTAAAAATTAATGATTAAATAATTATTATATTATAAATATTTATTATTAAGACTTTTAATTATTTTCTTTTATTAGTAAAAAGCTAAATATTTTAAAAAAATTTAAATTTAAATTAAGATTTTCTTTAAGAATCTAATTTAAAGATAAAATCTTTTATAGAAATCATTTTTTATTATTTTCTAGGTAATTTTGAATATTAATTC
>NZ_MRCT01000238.1 GCF_002208625.1 Methanobrevibacter sp. 87.7 | reverse complement strand
ATAATCTATTATATTATATTAAGATTTTATAATTTTTAAGGAAACGATAATATGAGGGAAATTTTAGAAGATTTTCAAAAAGGTAAATTGACTATAAATCAATGTGAAAATCTATTAAAATCTAATGAAATCATGGAATTAAATGATGTTGCTAAATTAGATATTGATAGAAAAACTAGAACTGGATTTCCTGAAGCAATTTTAGCAGAAACTAAAGAGTATGATGATTTATTAGTAATAATTAAAGGATTCTTTAAAAATTCTAAAGATGATAAACTTTTAATTACTAGATTATCTAATGATAGATATTTAAAATTAAAAGAAGATATAAACTATTTAAAAGATAATGGATATATTTTTGAATATAATAAAAAAGCTAAAATATTAATTATTAAAAAAGAAGATGATATTCCTAAAGTTGATTATGATTATAAAGTAGGAATAATAACTGCAGGAACTTCTGATATTCCTGTTGCAGAAGAATCTAAAGTAATTTTAAAAGAAAGTGGAGTTTCTGTATTAACAAGTTATGATATTGGTGTTGCAGGTATACATAGACTATTTCCAAGTTTAGCAGAAATGATTAAAGAAAATGTTAAAATTTTGATTGTTTGTGCAGGTATGGAAGGTGCATTACCTTCAGTTATTGCAGGTTTAGTAGATATTCCTATAATTGCTGTTCCTACATCAATTGGATATGGTGTAGGTAAAGATGGTATAACTGCATTAAATGCAATGTTACAATCATGTGCACCTGGAATGTCTGTTGTTAATATTGATAATGGATTTGGTGCAGCAGTTAATGCATTAACTATATTAAATACTTTTGATAGAAGTTAAATTTAAACATAATATTTAAATATTAGTTTCAGTATATCTATTATAATATTTATTAATTATTTTTTTTAGAAATCAAATATTTGGTGATGATTTAAGTGATATTTGAGGAATTTAATCCTAAAATCCATAATGTCCATCAAGTTGCGGACTTTATCTTTGAAATCGATTTAAGGGTACTTAAAAAATTATTTAGTAGTAAACAGGAAGCGGTTTCAGCTATTGAAGATAAATTATTAGTAAAATATCCTCATGTTGATGATTATTCTAAATTTTATGTAATTTATAAAAAAGAGGATCCTTCTAAAATACTTGCAATATTACTTATTTCAAAAGGTAAAAATCATAATTATTTTAATGATTCCATTTTTTTATTTAAAAAACTTAAATTTATGCATGCATTTCACTTTTCTGAACAGAATATTATAGATAAATTTACTTTATCTAATATTGATAATTCTGATTTTTATATTGCAGAAATTGCTACGAATAATGCTGAAAGATGTCAAGGTGTAGGACGTGCAGTAGTTAATTATGCTATAGATCAAGCTAAAAAACAAGGTTTTAGACGTGTAGTCATTGATGTTGATTTTAAAAATTCTATAGCCCGTAAATTATATGAATCCTTGGGATTTAAGGTATATGATACTAAATCTTTTAAATTTGCAGGCTATGAGAAAAAAATGTATAATATGGAATATGTAATTTAATTTCTAAAAAAAATTTATTAAGCAGACTTTTTTTAATTATTTAATTTTTATTTAAATAATTTTTTACTTTATTCTAATTTTAAAAATTGTATTTTATTTGTATTTAATTCTTAAAAATAGTTTTTTATAGTTTATATCTATAAATAAGTTTATATTGTTTTATTTTTCTTGTTTTATGTTGTGATTTTTTTAAAAATAAGTTTTTATTGTTTTATTTATATTGTAGTTTTTTATAAAAATAAGTTTATTTTTTATATTTATTTAATTTTAAAAATAGTTTATAAT
>NZ_MRCT01000237.1 GCF_002208625.1 Methanobrevibacter sp. 87.7 | reverse complement strand
ATCTTAATAAATGTTCAATATTTTAATCAAAAAAATGAATATTAAACATAGATTATAATAGAAAACATTTATATATGAAAAAAGTAAAATATATTGAAAGTAGGAATGTCACTTCCGACTGAATTTGAATTTCTAAAATATAAAATAAAATGATAAAGTTTATTTCATAAAGATTAATTAAAAATCAAAATGAATTATTATTAATTAAGATTAATTAATGTTCATTAATTTTAATTAATAATAACTAAAATTAATTTATTTATAAAATAAATTTATCTTAATTAAAAATTAATTAGAAAATATTTAAATGGAGACTGATTTGATGAGTAATGATGTTGATAAAAAACAGATAGATAATATAATAGAACAAATGGACAAAGACGATATCCAATTTATAAGATTACAATTTGTAGATATCCATGGTTTCCAAAAAAATATTGCAATACCTAAACCAGATGATTTAGAAGATTTATTTACTGAAGGTAATTTATTTGATGGATCATCAATTGATGGATTTGTAGATATTAATGATAGTGATTTATTATTAAAACCAGATATTAATACCTACTCTAGATTACCATGGAGACCTGATGATTCTGCAGTATGTAGATTTATTTGTGATATTTACGATCCAAATGGAAAACCATTTGCAGGAGATCCAAGAAGCCAACTTAAAAAAGCATTAGGAAAAATTTCAAAAGATGGATTACAATATAACATTGGTCCAGAACCAGAATTCTTTATTGTAGATATTGATGATGAAGGATACCCAATGCCATATGATGATGCAGCTTACTTTGATATTGAACCTAAAGATAAAGGACCTGATTTCAGAAGAGAAATTAGTTTAAACTTACAAGAATTAGGATTTAATGTAGAAGCACTTCACCACGAAGTTGGTCCTGGTCAAAATGAAATTGCATTTAGATTTGATGATGCACTTAAAACTGCAGATGCAGTAGTAACCTTTAAAACAGCA
This sequence comes from Methanobrevibacter sp. 87.7, assembly GCF_002208625.1. Lineage (GTDB taxonomy): Archaea > Methanobacteriota > Methanobacteria > Methanobacteriales > Methanobacteriaceae > Methanarmilla. Next base: position 902 of record NZ_MRCT01000237.1, on the reverse strand, counting down.
ATTAAATCCATTGTTAGTAACATGGCTGCATTTGATGAAATTGATTACAGAGTAACTTTCATGCCTAAACCATTCTTTGGTGTAAATGGTAGTGGAATGCATTGTCACCAAAGTTTATTTAAAAATGGTGAAAACTTATTTGCTGATGCAGATAGTGAAACTGGTTTATCTGAAAAAGCAATTTACTTTATTGGTGGATTATTAAAACATGCACCTGCATTAACTGCTGTAACTAACCCAATTGTAAATTCATATAAACGTTTAGTTCCTGGATACGAAGCTCCAGTATATATCGCATATGGTCTTAAAAACAGATCAGCTCTTGTAAGAGTACCTGCAGCTCGTGGAAAAGCTACACGTATTGAATATAGGGCACCTGATCCAGCATGTAACCCATACTTAGCATTTGCTGCTATGCTTGAAGCTGGTTTAGATGGTATTAAAAATAAAATTGACCCGGGTGAACCTACTGAAGTTAACATTTACCAATTAAATGAAAAAGAACTTAAAGAAAGAAATATTGGTTTATTACCTGCAAGTTTATGGGAAGCATACCATACACTTGAAACTGATCCTGTTATTTTAGGAGCATTAGGTGACCATATTGCTAATAAATTCCTTGACAGCAAATATGCTGAATGGGATGATTACAGAGTTCAAGTATTTGGTTATGAACAAAGAAGATATTTAGATATTTAAATCTAATATCTTAAATTTTTTATTTTTTTAAAATTCACCTAATAAATCATTATTAAAACTTTTTTTATTTTTAAAACTATCAAATATAAAATAAATTTTAATAAAATTATTAAAAACAGGAAATATTTATTTTAAATTTGATTAAAAATCTATATTAACTACTACTTTTTAATTTATATTAATATAGAACATAAATTCAATAA
>NZ_MRCT01000236.1 GCF_002208625.1 Methanobrevibacter sp. 87.7 | reverse complement strand
GCAATATAATTTTATATTTTTAGTATATTTTATTAATTATCTTTTTTTAGATTTTTTATTTAATTTAATCTTTATTTTATTTTTTTATTTATTAATACTTATTTTGAATTTTATTTAATTTTTTATTAATTTTTCCATTAAAATACTATAATCTTTTTAATTTTAAAAGTTTAAAATATATATGGTATTTTTAATACTGTTTAAAATTTTTTAAGATAAGTTTTTTTATGAATAACAATGAGGATAGAAATGAATGGGGTAGTAATCTTTCATTTATTTTAGCAATGATTGGTTCTGCTGTAGGTTTAGGAAATATTTGGAGATATCCTTATGTTCTCTACAGTAATGGTGGAGGAGCATTTTATATTCCTTATATTGTCGCTATTCTAATTATGGGTATTCCATTTTTGATTTTAGAGTATAGTGTTGGATATAATTTTAAGTCTTCATTTCCTAAAGCATTACGTAAGATAAATAGTAAATTCGAATTTTTAGGTTGGTTTATTCCTATTTCTGTATTTTTAATCATGATTTATTATTCATGTATATTGGGATGGGATGGTTTATATGTAATATTTAGTTTCTTTAAATCTTGGGGAGCAAATCCTAATAATTACTTTACAAGCACTTTATTACAATCTACAACTTCTACTTCTGGTTTAAGTGTATTTATTCCTATAATTGCTGTTGCAATTTTAGTTGGTTGGCTTATTGTATGGTATGTTTCTCATAAAGATTTAGAGAAAGGTTTAGGAAGATTAAGTAAAATCCTTGTACCTTTACTTTTTATTATAATGTTATTTATTGTAATATTTTCTTTAACATTACCTGGGGCAGGTATTGGTTTAAATGAGTTATTTGCTCCAGATTGGAGTTTACTTTTAAACTTTAATATTTGGATGGCTGCATTTGGACAGATTATATTTTCACTTAGTTTAGGTATGAGTATTGCATTTACTTATGCAAGTTATACAAAAGATGATAGTGATCTTGTATCAAACACTTTATGGGTTGTACTTGCAAATTGTGGTTTTGAAAACTTCTGTGCATTAGGTGTATTCTCTATTTTAGGTTACATGTCTTTAAAAAGTGGTGTAGCAGTTAATCAGTTAGTACAACAAGGTACTGGTCTTGTATTTATTGCTTATCCTACTGTATTTAATGTACTTGGTAATTGGTCTTATGTTTTAGGTCCTGCATTCTTCTTTACTGTATATATTGCAGGTTTAACAAGTATCCTTTCTACTATTGAACCATTATCATTCAGTATACAAAATAAATTTGCTTGGAGCCGTAATAAAATAATGACTATTTTATGCATTATTGGGGCAGTTGTATCAATGATATATGCTACAGGTATGGGTGGAACTATACTTGGATTTGTTGATGCATATATTAATCAAATAGCAATATTAATTGGTGTATTCTTTGAATGTATTGCATTTGCATGGCTATTTAAATGTGAAGATGTTATACCAGAACTTAATAGAAGAAGTAAAAGTTTAAAAATAGGTAGATGGTGGATTTTCATTGTTAAATATCTTTTACCAACTGTAGTTGCTATTGTTTGGGTTGGTGGATTATTTGACACTATTAAAACAGGAACCTTTGAAGAGTTAATTGTTTTCGTTATATTAACTGTAATATTAGTTGGATTTACTATTCTATTTACTGTTTTACCTAGTAAAAGTGATGATTGGTATAAAACTAAATCTAGAATTTTTGATTGAAGATTTTTAAATTAATCTTCAATTTCTTTTTTATTTAAATTTCTTATTTTTGCTTGTTTTTTTAGTTGTTTTTTAATTTTTTTTTTTTTGTCTTGTTTT
>NZ_MRCT01000235.1 GCF_002208625.1 Methanobrevibacter sp. 87.7 | reverse complement strand
GTTTAAAGATATAAAACATTATATTTATTATTTTAATAGTTTATTTTTCTATTTTATTATTAAATATTAAATTTAATTAAATATTTTTCTATTTTTATTTGTTTTATTTATTTTATTTGATTTTCTTCCTATCGAAATATTTAAAAGTTATGTATATAAATAATTAGTATATTCTATTAAATTGACTATTTAATACTATTTTTAAATTTACATAAATTAAGGGATTATATGGCTGATAATGAATCTAAGATTGCAAAAGGTAGTTTTATTTTACTACTTGGTACTTTTATTTTCCGTATTGGTGGGTTTTTATACCGTTTCCTTATGACGTGGCTTATGACTGCTGCAGATTATGGTATTTTGGGATTAACACTACCATTTCAGAATTTTTTAAATATTACTGCATCTGGAGGTCTTCCTTCAGCAATTGCAAAATATGTTGCAGAATATTCGGCTTTAGATAATGAACAAATGGAACAACAAATTATTAGAACCTCTTTTAAGCTGATTATTATTATGGCTATGATTGGTGCAACGATTATGTTTTTAATTGCAAAACCTGTTGCTCTTGGTTGGTGGCATAAACCTGCAGCAGTATTGCCTCTTCAATTAGTTGCTGTTATTACTCCATTTAGTGTTATCGTTGGTTTATATCGTGGAGTTTTCCAAGGATATTATCAAATGACTAATATTCTTATTACAAAAGCATTTGAACAATTAGGAATGATTTGTTTTGCAGTTTTATTAGTTCTTATTGGATGGAGAGTTGCTGGTGCTGTTTTAGGTACTGTTATAGGATTTTTAGTTGCATCATTATCTGCTGTATGGTTATTTAGAAAAGATGTAACTTCTAAATTTAAAACAGGTCGTAAAAAAATTACAAGAGCTCAAGAAATAGATATTATGGTAATGCTTCTTAAATTTTCAATACCTGTTTTAATCACAGGTGTTGCTGAAGTTTTACTTTATGATGTTGGTACTTTATTTATTGGTGCATATTTAGCAAGTAATTTTGCAGGTTATTATACTAATGCAAGTGCTATTGCACGTTTACCTTTAGTTATTTCAATGTCTGTTGCAACAAGTGCTCTTCCTGCAGCTTCAGAAGCATTTTCTTTAAAAGATCATTCTTTACTTGAAAAATATATTCATCAATCTTATAGGTATGTTATTATTGTTGTATTACCATTCTGTGTTGGTGTTGCAGTATTTGCAAAACCTATTCTTGGATTATTATTTGGTGCAGAATATACCTTAGGTACAACTGCATTACAAATATTAGTTCTTGGTATGTTATGTTTTGCAGTATATACTATATCTTCAAGTATTACTCAAGGACTTGGAAAACCACTTATTCCAATGATTGCACTTATATTAGGTGTAATAATACAATTTGTATTAAGTATGTTTATGGTATTATGGTGGAATATTAATGGTGCTGCATTAGCTACATCAATTAGTACTGCATTTATTATGATTGTTTGTATAGTATATACACATAAAGTATCTCATGTTAAATTTGAAACTGTTGATTTCCTAAAAATCTTATTTGCTTCTTTAGTAATGGGTGCAATATGTATGTTTATTCCTAAAAATCTTATTGGAATGATTATTGGTTTTATTGTAGGAATATTTGTATATATTGGAGCTTTAGTTGCAGTTAAAGGATTGAAAAAAGGAGATTTAATATTAATGTATAAAACAGCTTCTAAATTAGGTCCTTTAAAAGAACCAATTTATAAATTTACAGATAAATTAGAAAAATATGCAAAAGATTAAATTTTAATCTTTTAATTTTTTTAATTATTTTAAATTAAATTTCTATTTTTAAAATGTTTTTTTTATTATTTAATTGATTTTTGTCTATTTTTTTAGTTATTTTTTTTATTTGGTTTGTTTAAT
>NZ_MRCT01000234.1 GCF_002208625.1 Methanobrevibacter sp. 87.7 | reverse complement strand
GATATTAATATTAATAAATAACTTTATTAAAACTTAATTTACTAATAAAACTAAAAATTTTATTTAATTAAAAGAATAGATCTCATTAAATTAAAAATATATAATTAAATAGACATATAAAATCAAAGATAAAAAGATATCTAAAACTAAATTTATACAAAAAAAATAAAGATAAAAACATAAACCAACTAAAACTCAAACAAATAAGAAATAAAATTAAAGATAAAAACATAATTTACAAAAATCTAAAATTAAATAACTAAATAAATTCAAAAAATAAACAAGTATAATAATAAAATTATAATAAAGAAATTTAAATTCAATATAATCAACAATAAATTATATCATACCCATTATTAAGATTATACCATATAACAATTTAAATTCAATATAATCAACAATAAATTGTATCATACTAATTATTAAGATTATGCCACATAACAATTTAAATTCAATATAATCAACAATAAAATGTGAAAAACTATGAAATGCCCAAATTGTGAACATGAAGTTAGTAGAAAAAGAAGAATCTGCAAATATTGTGGATTTGAATTATGTTCCAATATAGAATATGTAAAAGAAAAAGCAGAAAATTTCATTAAAGAAAAAGATTTCATAGATGCAAGATCATTTATAGATGAAGGATTAGGATACAATCCAAATAGTCCAGATTTATTATGTACAAAAGCAAAAATATCAAAATACTTGTGGGATTATGATAAAGAATATAAATATTTAAATAAAGCATTAAGTATTAATCCAAATCATGAAGGTTCCCTATATAATCTATCTATCTATTTATTTAATAAAAAAGAATATGAAAAATCATTAAAATACATTAATAAATATTTAGAAAACTATTCCGATGATAAAATATATCAACTAAAAATAATGGCATTATATAATTTAAATGAATTTAATCTAGCATTAAATACAATTAACGAAACCTTAAAGATTCTTCCAGAAAACAATATAATCTTAAATATAAAAGAAAGTATTGAAAATAATAAAATTATAGATGATTTAAATTTTGAAAAATTATCATTATTAAATATAAATTCAAAAGATAAAAAAGAAAATCAAAAAAATTATACTATAAAAAAAGAAGATTATTCAAATCCAGATGAATTATATAATTTAATTATACCAGATTTACCAAATTCTGAATTTGAAGAATTAAATTTAAATACAGAAATTGAAGAATCTGATTTTTATGATATAAACTTTAAAGATTTAGATATACTTGATTCTGAATTAAAAACTAATAAAATCAAGAAAAACAATAATAATTTAAATGAAAATGCTAATCTATTTTTAAAAAAATTAAATAAATTAGTTATTAATAACTCATTAAATAAGAAATCATTTAATAATTTAATCTATGAATCCATTAATAATGAATCATATATTGCAGGAGACTCAATTAAATTTTTAAAGGTATTAGGAGAATATAAAATTAAAAAATCTCTAAATCATAGTGAATTAAATTTCTTAAATAGTCTTAATTACCTAAAATTCTTTAACTATACTGAAGTTTTTAATATATTAATAAATTTATTAAGAAAAGAAACTGAAGATTTAATTGATTACATAAATAATATAGATGAATATAAATTTGATACATTATGTTTCTTATTAGATTTAAATGCAAGTAAAGATAATGATTTTAAATCTGAATATTTTGATATTAATGATGAATTAGAAGAGTATACTGGATTTAACTTTAAAAATTTTAATATAAAAAGGATATAAACATTTTTTTAATAAAAGTATCTTGTAACAAAAAAATTATAAGGTTTTTAAAATCTTATAAACTATTTTTTAAATAATTAAACTAAATAAAAAATCTATAAAACTAATTTTAAAAAACTAAAAAAAGAAATAAAAATTATAAGGTTTTTAA
>NZ_MRCT01000233.1 GCF_002208625.1 Methanobrevibacter sp. 87.7 | reverse complement strand
CTTAAAAAATAAATAAAAAACTGAAAAATAAATAAAAAACTAGAAATAAAAATAAAAACAATTTAAACAAACTAAAAAACTAAATTAAAAACAAAAACAATAAAAACAGCTTAAAAAATAAATAAAAAACTGAAAAATAAATAAAAAACTAAAAATAAAGATAAAAACAAGTTAAACAAAATAAAATTATGTAAAAAAATTTAAAAATAAGATAAATAATAAGAAACTATTTTTAGAAGAAATCATGAAATGAATTTAACAAAATCTTTCTTCCATGTCACCAACATAACTATGTCCGCCAACTAAACTCCTATTTTCATCATACTCTAAAATTGAGACATTACTAAGATACTCTACAATAAGAATAATTTTACATTCAGAATCATTATATTCTAAAGTAAATTTTTTATCATCATTATTTAAAATAATTGCATCATTTAAAACTTTATCATTTACTTCTTTATCCCCATTTTTATCTAAAACAATAGGTGAATCATAATGTTCTAATACTTCTTTAATACTTGCCATAATTACACACTCTTAAACTAATTTTAAAAAATAAATAATAAAAGTGGATAAAAACCACTTAAATATCTTATTACGTGTTTAATCATCACTGTGAATTGCATCATATAATACTGGAAGGAATGCACCAACATCAGTAACTACACCAAGAACTTGTGCACTACCTCTATCTGCAAGTTTAGTTACAGTAGATGGGTTAATATCAACACATACACTACTTACACTAGAAGGTAACATATTACCTACAGCAATAGAATGTAACATAGTAGCTACCATAAATACCATATCTACATTTTGAACATATTTACGCATAGCAGCTTGTGCTTCTTGAGTATCTGTAATAACATCAGGTAATGGACCATCATCACGTATAGATCCTGCAAGAACAAATGGAACATCATTTTTAACAAGTTCATACATAATACCACTTTTAAGTGTTCCATCTTCAACAGCATTTTTAATAGAACCAGATTTATTGATTTTATTAATTGCTCTCATATGGTGAGAATGACCATTAGTTACAATTTCACCAGTTTTAACATTAATACCTAATGAAGTACCTAAAATATCACATTCAATATCGTGAGTTGCAAGAGCATTACCTGCAAATAATACATCAATATATCCTTCTTTAATTAAATTTGCAACAACACCTTGAGAACCTGTATGAACAATAGCAGGTCCACCTACAAATGCGATTTTTCCACCATTTGCTTTAATCCTTTTAACTTCAGCTGCAATATCTTTAACAGTACTCATTAATGGTTTTTCACTGGAAACATCACTATTCATAAATTCAAAAGCATTAGTTTTTCCTCTAGGTTTTTGTGGACGTGAAACTTTAACTCCATCAATTCCAACAACAACCATATCTCCTTTTTTAATAGAACCAATAGGTCTACAATATGCTTCTTCTTTTTCTTCATCAATTACAACAGCACAGTCCATTTCAATATCATGAACCATTAACCAGTTACCCTTATATAATACATGAGTGGTATGGTGTGTAGTTGAATAAAATCCTTCAGGAAGAACTTTATCTTTAGGAGAGGGAACTAATTTAGCTTCTTTAATTTCAGCAATAGAAACACCAATAGCTGAAAGTTCATCTAAAATTTCATTTAGTTTATCTAAATTTTCTGCATATACTGCCATTTTAGCTCTAGATATATCTGATTTGTTTTTACCAACACTTATATCTAAAACTTCAAAATCCCCTCCTTTGTCCATAACGATATCAAATGTTTTTGAAAGAACAAGTGAATCGATAATATGTCCAGAAAGTTCTATTTCACGTTTAAACATTTTTATTCTCCTACACTTTTTATGTATTAAAAATTTATCTAAAGATAAATTATAATAAAATTTAGTTTTTTCGTATATTTAAATATTTATAT
>NZ_MRCT01000232.1 GCF_002208625.1 Methanobrevibacter sp. 87.7 | reverse complement strand
AAATAGTATAAATACAAAAAATAGATAAAAAAAAACATGAATAGATAAAAAACCTAAAATAAGATAAAAAAACATGACAAATAGATAAAAAAACCTAAAATAAGATAAAAAAACATGAAAATAAATTAAATATAAAAATAGTAAAAAATCAAGATATTAGAATTAATATAGTGTTAAAATTTTTCTTAACAACTATATAACCTAATATTCAACAACCAATTTCTAAGTTATTAGTTTAAATCTATATAAAAGTACAAATTATATAAACCTCACTAATAATTCATCAGTCCGATTTCCCCCCTAGAATATTAACAATTTCTAGTTCAACAGTCTTATTACATTATTCAACAACAAAGTACAAACTAAAATATTTAATTTTAGTTTAATATAGTTAAATTCTCTTAAATAATAACTATTTTAAAATTCAACAATCAAATACTTTTTTTAAGAATCTAATGATTCTAATATAATGTATAAACTAATAATTTAAACAAAACATTATTACAGATTATTTTGAATAAATTAAAAGTTTTCAACTATCAATTTTTAAACTAGCTAACTAGTTCATTTGTTTATCCTTTAAACTAAAAATAATTTAATTTAAATAAAGTTTATATTTATTCAACTAAATCTTTTAGTTTCATCAGTCCAATTTTGCTCTAGAATAATAACCGTTTCTAGTTCAACAATCAAATTTCAAATCCACCAGAATATTAACAATTTCTAGTTCAACAACAATTTATTCCTTAAAATATCTTATTATTTATTTAAATTTGAAAAGTTTGTTATATATACTAAATTTTCTTATTATATCTAATGAATAAAAATTCATAGACATTGTAAATTTATAAGATATTAAAATATCAAATCAGTTTAAATTAATCATCCGACGAATAAACAATTAATAATAAACGTTTATAAATTTAACACCTATAAATTTAAGCTCTAATGATTTTTTTAATTAATTAAAATTTTATTTATATATGTTTATATAAAAACTAATTCTTATCAAAATCAATTCCAGTTATTCTAATTCCACCGAAATGAGATTTATATTTAATATTTAAAGCAATGAGAAGTGGAGTAATTTCTTGAATTTGTCTAGCTCTTTCAAGAGGACCACAATCAATAGCTTTAACTCCTGGAATTTTATTAATTAATTCAGATGCAATTTCTTTAGCTTCTTTATCATCTCCAGCTATAAGACAATCACAATCTATTTCTTCTGGTATATTTAAAAGTTGAGAATTACTAATATTATTAAAAGCAGCTACAACTTTTACACCAGTTCCATCTAAGAGAGCTTGGGTTCTTTCTGCAGCAGATCCTTCACATAAACCAATACTTCGTTTTACAGATCCACCAAGTGCTGTTTCCAATGGTACAGTAGCATCTAAAAATACTTTATCTTTAACAAACTCTTTAATAGTTTTTAAAGTAGGTGCTTGTGCAACTAAAGGAACAGTCATTATTATGATATCTCCAGCTTTCGCTGCATCTTCATTTGCCATACCCTCAATAGAAGCAATGTCATAATCTTTTAATTCTTCCTTAGTTTCATTTACAATTTTTAAAGCTTTTTCTTCTTTTCTAGATCCAACAATAACATCTACACCTGCAATAGCTAATCGTTTGGCAATACCTAAACCTTGAGGTCCAGTTCCACCAATAATACTAACTACCAAATATATAACCTCCCTTTACGTTTTATAGATATTCAAAATGAATAACTTTATAATTAAAATTAGAACAAACTAATATTTTAAACTTTCTAAATGATTTTTTTAAAATATTTTCAATAAAATGACTAAAAAATTGAATTATTCTAAAATTTGTTTAAAAAAAAGATAGAAAAATAGTTTAAAATCAATATAATTTATATATTATGTTTAAACAGTTATAAAAAATACAAAACATAGATTATATTTAAAAAAATTCATGAAAAATAATTTTAAATATAAAACAATAAAG
>NZ_MRCT01000231.1 GCF_002208625.1 Methanobrevibacter sp. 87.7 | reverse complement strand
TATTTATAATTATAATTTTGGTTGTTTTTTATTTAAATTTAATATTTAGCTGTTTTTATTAAATTTTATCTTTAAAATAAGTTTTTATTTTATAATGTTATGTTAGCTACTATTTTTTGTAAAATAACTGTTTTTTAATTTTTTAAAAATAAATAAATAGTTTTTAAATTAATTTATATTTTTAATTTAAAACTTATTCATTTCGTTAATTGGCATTAAACCTTCAAGTGCTTTTACTTTAATATTGATACCATTTTCAATAATTGCAGCAATTGAGTTTAAACCACTACCTGCAACAACACCAAAATTATAATTATCAACTTTAGCATTGTATACTACTTCTCTTGGTTTACCTACTTTATATATAGATAATACATCCCCATCTAATTTATCTAAAATAACTTCTGCATCATCTCTTGCTATCATCGGTACTTCTTTAATAGATGCAAGAATTTTCTGTGCTGTATTCTTTTTAGTAATTGAGGTTAAATTTTTAAATATGTATATTTTATGTGGATCTATTGATGAACCACCATATGAAATAAGTTCTGTAAATAATGATGGATTTCCAATTTCAAGTAATCCTCCATATTTTGGTAAACTCATAATTCCATTTTTAATTAAAACTCCATCAACTGAAAGACTACATACTGTAGCTATTCCTAATTTATTTTCATCTTTTTCATTTTTAACTAATTTATAGTAAGGATTTATATAATTTGGATAATCATTATATGTTTTTTCCATAATATCTAATGCATCATCTACATCTTCTTTATTAATATATGAAATATTAGCGATTATATTTCCTTTTTTAGTTTTATAGTTATAATCTACTTTTTGTATAAGATTCCATGATTTTGAAAGTAAAAACGGAATTTTTTCATATTTTGCTTTGTTATTAGGTCTTTTAAGAATAGTATTTGTAGTTGTAATAGGTTTTAATTCCTCATAATCATTAAGATCTTCACCTAATTTTATATCTACATCATAATCTAATTCTTGTGCAGCACAAAATGGAGTAACTCCTCCACATATCGCAACACCAACTGTTCCTTGAGGTACCGGTACACCTAATATATCCTGTCCTTCTTTTCCTATAGCAATTACTCCATTTATATTTGCTTTTTTAAGTTTATTTATTATTTTAACTACTTTATCACGAGCAACACTAGGAATAACTCTAAAGTTTGCAGGAATTGTTCCATTACCCTCTTCTACAACATTTAGTACAGAAGTCATATTTTTTCCAATAAATGCATCTAAAGGAGTAATTGATGTTTTTTTGTAAGAAATAAGTTCTGTAAAACGTTTAGGTACATAATCTTTAACTTCTATTAATCCTCCATATTGTGGTTGTGTACTTATACCATTATTTAATAATACACCATCAATTGTTGTTCCACAAATTGTTTTAAGACTATACCCTTCTTTTCCTTTGTATACATCTTTTTCAAGTTTAACAAGAGGACTTACAGCGATATTTGCTTGGAAAACTTTTTTAATTAATTCTAACCCATCATCATCAAATATATGTGATGTATTAACAATAACATTTCCAGTTTTATTTTTTGGATTAAATGTAGTTTGGTAAATGTATTCTTCAAATTTTGAAAATGTAAAATCTACTTGATCGTATACAAGACCTTTTTCTAATATAGATTTTCCGAGTTCTGTAATTTTTCTTCCAGAATAACCTATCCGTTCTGTATAACCTTTCTCATCTAAAAGTTGCATATGATAACGAACAGCTCTTTCTCCTAAATTATACCCTTTGTTTTTTAATTCATTTGCTATTTTTTTAGAACCTACAGGCTTTTCAGCTTGTTCTAAGATTCTTAAAATTTCAATAGTCTTGTGTTCTGATTCAGACATATAACACCTTTTATTTTATTATTTTTACTAAGTTTTATAAAATTATAGGATTTTTCCTAAATTTTATATCGTTTTTAACTTATTATAAAAAATTAAATATTTATATTATTATTT
>NZ_MRCT01000230.1 GCF_002208625.1 Methanobrevibacter sp. 87.7 | reverse complement strand
GTTTTATTAAGTGTTAAATTAGTTTAAAATTATTTTTTATATTTGAATTTAAAAATAAATAAATGTAAAAATTTACATTTATTAAAAAGTAGCTAATTTACATAAAGTTTTTAATTAGAAGACCTTTAATTTCATTAAGAAGTTTAACTTGTTCAAGGTCATATTTATTGAGTTTTTCTAAATCTTCTTTAATTTTTTTATAATCAGCTATTTTTTTATCAAAGTTATCTGTATCATCAACATCAGATACTGCATTTTCAAATTCATTTTCTTCTTCAGCTTCAATAGATCTTGTAATCTCATTTACAAGTTTTAGTTGGGATCTACTTAATTTATTAGTTTTTGTAACTCCTTCTTTTATATCATCTAAATGTTGGAGAATTTCTTCAGATTTATCCATAAAATCACCTTCAGATAAAAAACTTAATTAAACATGTTTAATTTTTAAATCTTATTTTTACTGTATCATTTTTTATAAAAGGTTTTTATTTATTCTTTAAATCTTATTTTTACTGAATCAGCATGTGCAAAGAAACCTTCATATTCTGCAATAGGTAAAATGGTTTCTTTTAATGTGTTTAAACCATCTTTTGTAATTTTTTGTACTGTAGGTTTTTTCAAGAAATCTTCAGTAGAAAGTCCTGAATACATTCTTGCTCCTGCACCAGTTGGTAATACATGGTTAGTTCCACTACCATAATCACCACATGCTACTGGTGAATAGTTACCTAAGAATATTGAACCTGCATTATTAATTTTACTTAAAGTATATTCATTATCTTTTGTTGAGATGATTAGATGTTCTGGAGCATATTTGTTAGTTACATATATTCCTTCATCAATATCATCTACAATAACAATTTTTCCTCTTTTTGAAAGTGATGCTTCAATAATTTCTTTACGTACTGCTTTTTCTGTTTTTTCTTTTATTTCTTTTTCAACTTCATGAGCTAATTCTTCACTTGGTGTTACAAAGATACATGCTGCATTAGGGTCATGTTCTGCTTGAGACATAATATCATATGCAATGAATTCTGCTTTATCTGTTTCATCTGCAAGTACTAAAAGTTCAGATGGTCCTGCAGGGAATTCAATATCTACATCACCATATACTAATTTTTTAGCTCCTGTAACAAAGATGTTTCCAGGTCCTACAATTTTATCTACTTTTGGTATTGTTTCAGAACCATATGCCATTGCACCAATAGCTTGTGCTCCACCTACTTTGTATATTTCATCTGCTCCTGCAATATCACTTGCAACAAGAATTGCATCCATTACTTTTCCATCTTTTCCAGGTGGTGTACAACATACAATTTTTTTAACTCCAGCTATTTTTGCAGGAATAACTGTCATTAATATTGTTGATGGATATGCAGCTCTTCCACCAGGTATGTAACATCCAACAGTTTCTAAAGGTCTAATTATTTGTCCTGCAGTAATTCCATCTTTAATATCCATTTTCCATTCTTTTGGAATTTCTGCTTTATGGAATTTTTCAATATTACTTGCTGCACTTTTAAGTGCTTCTATAAGTTTATCATCAATATTATTATATGCTTCTTTAATTTCTTCTTCTGAAACTTTCATATCCTCTAATTTTACACCATCAAATTTTTCAGTATATCCTAAAATAGCTTTATCCTTATTTTCTTTGATGTCTACTAAAATATCATTAACTGTAGGAATTATTTTATTAATATCTTCTTCAGATCTTTTTATAATATCAGCTAATTGATTTTCATTATATTTGATTAATTTCATTATATCACTTTTTAATTTATAAGAATTAATTATTATTAATTTAAATTTTGTATTTTTTATTAATTATATATTACTTATTATTATAATATTGTAAGAGTAATTTTTAGTTTTTTATTTTTTTAATACTAATTTTTTTAATATATTAATAAATTTAAATTTTTTATTTTTCTAAGATGATTTTATATTTTTTATTAATTTGTTTAACTTTTATAAATAAATTTGAATATATTTTAT
>NZ_MRCT01000229.1 GCF_002208625.1 Methanobrevibacter sp. 87.7 | reverse complement strand
TTAGTTTAAAAAATATATAAAAATCAAATAATTCAATAAAAATTATTCATAAAAGATTTTGAATTATAAATATAAATAGTAATTTAAAATATATAGTAATATATTATAAAATATTGAAAAATTAATTTTCATTTTTATTAATATCAAATATGATAAAGTGATATAATGATATGGAACGAAAAAATGGAATGTATGGATCCTGAAGAAAGGAAAGAATTACAACTTAAAAGATTAAAAAAAACAGTTCAAAGAGCATACCATGAAGTCCCTTTCTACCATAAAAGATTTGATGAAATAGGACTCAAACCTGAAGATATTAAAACTTTAGAAGATATTCAAAAAATCCCATTTACAACTAAAGATGATTTAAGAGCAGCATATCCTTTTGAAATGGTTGCAGCAGAACCTGAAGATATTGTAGAAATTCATGCTTCTTCAGGTACTACAGGTACTGCAACAGTAACTTGTTATACTGAAAAAGATATTGACATATGGGCAGAAATCACTGCAAGAGCTATTGGAATGGCAGGTGGTTTAAGAAAAGATAAAATCCAAAATTGTTATGGATATGGATTATTCACTGGAGGATTTGGTATAGATCATGGTGCTAAAAAATTTGGAGCTACAGTTATACCAATGTCATCAGGAAATACAAAAAGACAACTTGAAATTATGAGAGATTTCAAAAGTGATATCTTAACTTGTACACCATCATATGCAATGTATCTTGGTGAAGCACTTCAAGAAGAAGGTTACGGTCCAGAAGATATTAACCTTAAATCTGGAATTTTCGGTGCAGAAATGTGGACTGAAGAATTAAGACATAGAATTGAAGAGAAATTAGGAATTATAGCATTAAACATCTATGGTCTTACTGAAATTATGGGTCCTGGAGTAGCAAATGAATGTAAAGAACAAACAGGTATGCATATACAAGAAGATCATTTCTATCCAGAAATTATTAACCCAAAAACATTAGAAGTCTTAGGAGATAATGAGAAAGGAGAACTTGTTTTAACTTGTCTTACAAAAACAGGAATGCCAATTTTAAGATTTAGAACCAAAGATGTAACTTCTCTTGTACATGGAAAATGTGCTTGTGGAAGAACAACAGTTAAAATGACTCGTATTACTGGAAGAACTGACGATATGTTCAAAATTAGAGGAGTAATGGTTTTCCCATCACAAATTGAAAGAGGATTACTTAAAGTAAGTAATTCAAGTCCTAACTACCAAATACACATAACAAGACCTGGAACTTTAGATGAAGTTGAAATCAAAGTAGAAATTACTCCAGAATTATTCTCAGATGAAATGAAAGATTTAGATAAACTTGAAGCTAAAATAGCTAAAAGTATTGGAAAAGAAATTGGTCTTAGAGTAAATGTTACATTAGTTGAACCTGGATCACTTCCAAGAAGTGAAGGTAAAGCTATTCGTGTAATTGATGAAAGAAATTTTGAATAGGTGAGAAAAATGGTAGTAAAACAAATTTCAGTTTTTATTGAAAATACCGAAGGAAGAATTAAAAAAGCAATTAATTCAATTTCTTCAGAAGGAATTAATATACGTGCTTTATCTGTTGCAGATGGAGCAAAATTTGGAATATTAAGATTAATTGTAACAGATAATAAAAAAACAAAAGAACTTCTTGAAAAAGAAGGATTTATTGTAAGAGAAACTGAAGTTATAATTATTGGAATTCCAGATAAACCAAATGGATTAAATGAACTTCTTGAAACATTAGAAACAGAAAAAATTAATCTTGAATACATATATGCATTTGCAAACAACAAAACAGATGAAGCTGTTGTTGTAATAAAAGTTGAAAACTATGAAAAAGCTAAAAAACTTTTAGAAAGCAAAAATGCACATTTATTTGATGAAAAAGATATTGAAAACTTATAAAAATTTCATATCTTTTTTAACTATTTTTAATAAAACTATTTTTTAAATAATTTAAAACTAATAAAAAAAAACTAATTCTAAAAAATAATACAAAAT
>NZ_MRCT01000023.1 GCF_002208625.1 Methanobrevibacter sp. 87.7 | reverse complement strand
AGTATAATGGATTAATTTATATATTAAGAAATTAAATCATTATTATGAAATTAATCTGTATTTTAATTTAATTAAATTTGATTTTAATCAATTTGATTTTATTAAATTTTAAAATTTATTTTATTATACATTATGGGAGATAAAATATGACTCAATTAGAAGATGCAAGAAAAGGTATACTTACTGATGAAATGAAAACAGTAGCAAAAAGAGAAAATGTTTCTGAAGATTTTATTTTAAAATCTGTTGCTAATGGAACTATTGTTATTCCAAAAAATTTAAATCATGATATTAAAGCTACTGGTATTGGTGCTGGACTTAGAACAAAAGTTAATGCAACTGTAGGTACTTCTACTGATATTGTTAATTTTGATGAGGAAGTTTATAAAGCTCAAGTTGCAATTGATGCTGGTGCAGATTGTTTAATGGAATTAAGTATTGGTGGAGATCTTGATGAAATTAGACAAAGAGTTTTAGATATGTCACCACTTCCTGTAGGAAGTGTTCCTGTATACCAAGCTGCTATTGAATCTATTAGAAATAATGGTTCTGTAATTGATATGGATGAAGATGATTTATTTAAAACTATTGAAAAACAAGCTAAAATGGGTATTGACTTTATGGCTATTCATTGTAGTGTAAATGTTGAAACTTTAAAAAGACTTAAAAAACAAGGTCGTGAATGTGGTCTTGTATCTCGTGGTGGATCATTTATTTCCTCATGGATGGTTGAAAATAAATTAGAAAATCCATTATATAAAAATTATGATTATATTTTAGATATTGCTAAAGAACATGATGTTGTATTATCTCTTGCAAATGCTATGAGAGCTGGAGCAATTGCAGATTCTACTGATAGGGCACAAGTTCAAGAACTTATTGTTTTAGGTGAATTAGTAGATCGTGCTAGAGAAGCTGGTGTTCAAACTATGATTGAAGGACCAGGTCATATTCCTATTAATGAAATTCCTGCTAATGTAACTATTCAGAAAAAATTATGTAGTAATGCACCTTTCTATATGTTAGGACCTTTAGTATGTGATATTGCACCAGGTTATGATCATATTGTATCTGCTATTGGTGCTGCAGAATCTGCTAAAGCAGGGGCTGACTTTGTTTGTTATGTAACTCCTGCAGAACATCTTGCTTTACCATCTCCTGAAGATGTAAAAACAGGTGTTATTTCAACTAGAATTGGTGCTTATGCTGGAGATATGGCAAAAGGAGTAATTAATGGAGAAAGAGATCTTAAAATGGCTCATGCTCGTAAAGCATTAGATTGGGAAGCTCAATATGATTTAGCTATTTCTCCTGAAGATGCTCGTGCAAAAAGAAATAATAGACCTCCATCAGATAGTGATGCATGTACTATGTGTGGAGATTACTGTGCAATTAAAATTGTTAATGCCTGGTTAGATAAAGCTGATGATGATATTTTTGATAATATGTAAATTTAATTTAAAATATTATCATTTTTTAATAATATTATTTTTAATAGAATTATTTTATTTTAATTTTAAAATTTTTAATAATCTTGAAATTTAATATTATATTTTAGATTTAAATTATATTGTTTATAATATTTTTATTAATATTTAATTGTGTATTTTAAAAAATATATGGGTTCATATTTCATTTAAATATTTATTATTAAATATTTTACTTTATAGTTTATCTAAAATATTTTATTTAATTTTTAATTAAGTTTTAATTTATATATTTATTATTTTTATTCATATTTCGTTTTTTTATCTATTTAATAAGATATTATATCTTTTTATTAATTTTTATCAATTTATTTATTAGTTTTCATTTACACTCAATACTATTAAATATTAATTTTTACTAAAATATTATATGCAATTTAGTAATTTTTTATTTAAAATTTTATAAAATTTATAAGTTTTTTGCTAGCTTTAATTTTATAATTTAGTGATATTATGAATTATTTTGAAAGATTAGAAAAAGAAACACTGGAATTATATGATATAGCTAATGAAGCTAGGTCTAAGGGTTTAGATATTACTACTGAAACAGAAATTCCAAGAGCAAAGGATTTAGCTGAGAGGGTAGAAGGGCTTGTTGGTCCAGAAGGTGTTGCTAAACAAATTAAGTATCTTGAATCTCAAGGACTTGATCGTGAAGAAGTAGCATTTGAAATTGCGGCAGAAATATCTTCTCAAGATATTGAAGAAAAAGGTAAGGAAGCATCTGCTAAAAGAGAAGAACTTGCCGATCAAGCTCTTAGGACAGCATTAGCTATTTTGACAGAAGGAGTAGTAGCTGCTCCTTTAGAAGGTATTGCTAAAGTTAGTATTAAGGAAAATTCTGATGGAGGAAAATATCTTGCAGTTTATTTTGCAGGACCTATTAGAAGTGCAGGAGGTACTGCTGCTGCTTTAGCTGTACTTCTTGGAGATAAAATTAGAGAAGCTACTAATTTAGATATTTATAAACCTACTGATGATGAGATTGAAAGATATGTAGAAGAAGTAGAACTTTATGAATCTGAAGTTACTAATCTTCAATATTCTCCTACTGCAGATGAAGTAAGATTTGCTGCAAATAATATTCCTGTTGAAGTAACTGGTGAAACTACAGATTCTATTGAAGTATCTCATAGGGATCTTCCTCGTGTTGAAACTAATAATATACGTGGTGGAGCTCTTCTTGCTATGGTTGAAGGAGTTATTCAAAAATCTAAAAAAATCCATAAAATTGCTAATAAGCTTAAATTAGATAAATGGGAATTTTTATTAGAATATGCAAAACCTAAATCTGATGATGATTCTGATAGTAAATCTGATGATTCTGTTGAAGAAAGTGATGTAGAAACTTATCCTGGTGAAGTTGATGATAAACCTATATTTGCTAAATATATTCAGGATATTATTGGTGGAAGACCTGTTTTAAGTTATCCTTCTGAAAAAGGAGGTTTTAGATTAAGATATGGTCGTTCACGTAATACTGGGCTTGCTACTATGGGGGTTCATCCAGCAACAATGGAAATTATTGAATATATTGCTGTTGGAACTCAAATGAAAATTGAGAGACCAGGAAAAGGTAATTGTGTTGTTCCTGTAGATTCTATTGAAGGACCTATTGTTAAACTTAAGAATGGTGATGTTTTACGTGTAGATAGTATTAAACTTGCTCGTAAAGTTAAAAAAAATATTGCAGAAATTCTTTTTATAGGTGATATGCTTATTGCATTTGGTGAATTCTTAAGAAACAATCAACCGATGCTTCCTGCAGGTTGGTGTCAAGAATGGTGGATTGAACATATTCGAAATTCTACTAAATATCAAGCTGAAGGAGATAATCATGAATTAGATTTAAAAACTTTAGAATTTGAAAAAATTTCTGCACCAGAAGCATTTAGAATTTCTAAAGAATATGATGTTCCACTTCATCCAGAATACACTTTTTGTTATCATGATATAAGTAAAAAAGAGCTTAATGATTTAATTAATTGGATTTTAAATGAAAATCCAAATTATACTGATGGTGATGAGCTTAAACTTAATATTTCATATCAAAAACGTATTCTTGAAGTTATTGGTGTTTTCCATAAAGTTGAAGATGGAAAAGTAATAATTAATAAAGATATATCTTATGCTTTAATTCATACATTAAGAAGGGCTCTTAATGATGAAGAATTAAATAATCATGATCTTGAAGTAATGGATGGTATAAATTTAATTTCTGAAGTTCCTATTGAATTTAAAGCTCCAACATATATTGGAACTCGTGTAGGTAGGCCTGAAAAATCTAAAGAAAGATTAATGAGACCAGCACCTAATGTGTTATTCCCTATTGGTAATGATGGTGGAAGTAGAAGATTAGTAGCAGAAGCTGCTAAAAAAGGTTCAATTAAAGTTGATATTGCTAGACGTCAATGTACTAAATGTAATTTAAGTTCATTCCAATCATTATGTCCATATTGTTGTGCACCTACAACTTTTGGTAAAACTGGTATTAAAAAGATTAATTTAGGTAAAATGCTTAGAAATGCATCTGATAATGTTGGTGTTAGAAAAGTTGATGAAATGAAAGGTGTTTTAGGTTTAATTTCTGAAAATAAAATACCTGAACCTTTAGAAAAAGGTATTTTACGTGCTAAAAATCATGTATTTTGTTTTAAAGAAGCTACAATTCGTCATGATTCTACAGATTTACCTTTAACTCATTTCATTCCAAAAGAAATTGGTGTTAGTGTTGAAAAGTTACATGAAATGGGTTATGAACATGATTGTTATGGTCAACCTATTACTAGTCCAGAACAAATTATAGAACTTAAAGTTCAGGATGTTGTTATATCTGAAAATTGTGCAGATTATTTAGTTAATGTTGCAAATTTTGTTGATGATGAACTTGAAAGATTTTATAAAATGGATACATTTTATAATGTTGAGAAACGTGAAGATTTAATAGGACATTTAATTGCAGGTCTTGCTCCTCATACATCTGCAGGTGTTCTAGGACGTATTGTTGGATTTACAAAAGCATTAGGTTGTTATGCTCATCCTTATTTCCATTCTTCAAAAAGGAGAAATTGTGATAGTGATGAAGATTCAGTAATGCTTTTACTTGATCCATTAATTAACTTCTCAAAATCATATTTACCAAGTACTCGTGGTGGAAGTATGGATGCTCCTTTAGTTTTATCTACAAGGATTGATCCTCAAGAAATTGATGATGAATCACATAATTTAGATATTTTTGAAAGATTCCCTCTTGAATTTTTTGAAAGAACTAAAAAACCAGTTAAACCAGCTGAATTACTTGATCTTATTGATAATGTAAGTATGCATTTAGGAACTCCAGAACAATATGAAGGTTTAATGTTCTCACATCATACTTCAAGTATTCATTCAGGTCCAACTTTATGTATGTATAAAAGATTACCTTCTATGAAGGAGAAAGTTGAAGGTCAAATTAACCTTGCAGAAATTATACGTGCTGTAGATCAAAGAGGTGTAGTTGAAGGAGTTTTATCAAGTCACTTTTTACCAGATATTATGGGTAATGTTCGTGCATTTTCTAAACAGAAAGTTAGATGTACTAACTGTAATTCAAAATATAGAAGAATTCCATTATCTGGTAAATGTACTAATTGTGGAGGTAACCTAATTCTCAGTGTATCTAAAGGTTCTGTAACTAAATATTTAGATATTTCAAAACAATTAGTTAATAGATATCCTGTTTCACATTATCTTGAACAAAGGTTAGAAATCCAAGAATTTGGTATTAAGTCTCTGTTTGAAAGTGATAAATCTAAACAAAGTTCTTTGGATATATTTTTATAGTTTAACTTTATAAAATAAGTTTTAATAAGTTTATTTAATTTATTTTTATTTAATAATATTAAATAAGCTTAATTAGGCTTATTTTTCATATTTTAATTTTATATTTTTAATTTTAATTTTTTGTATTTTTTTTTATTTTATAAAAAATACACAAAGTTTAAATTATATCAATAACATAATATTGTTTGTCTTAGTACGAACATTATTATACTAGTTACAACTGATATAATATTACTTAATTGAGAGTATAATCTAAAATTTTTTTAGATTAATATTTAAATTAGAGTTCTTTAATATTAATAAAATAATTTTTATGGTTTAAATTTATTTTTAATAGGGTTTGAACTTTTTTTTAATTGTTTAATTTCTAAAGGTGGAGGAAATAAAATGGAAACTAGATCTGAAGTCGCAAATAACTTAAATAAAAATATTAAAGTTTCTGTAAAGAAAAATAATGGTGTAATGGAAAGATTCAGTTATGAAAAATTATTAAAATCTTTAGTCATGGTTGAAACACCATTTTTTGAATCTGATAAAATAATTTCAAATGTTGTTTCATCATTATATGATGGAATTACTACAAAAGAAATTAAAAAAATAGTATATGAATCATTATGTGATGTTAGTGAAGAATCAGCTAACAAATATTTAGCAACTACTACTTTAAAAGTAAGAACTACAAGAGATAAAATTGAAGCTTTTGATTTAACTAAAATAGTTAATACTTTAGTTCAAGAAACTAATGCATCTCAAGAAACTGCATTTGAAATTGCTTCTGAAGTTTGGAAAGAACTTAAAAAATTAAATGTTGAATATGTAACTGCACCTATGATTAGGGAAATGGTTAACACTAAATTAGTTGAATATGGTCTTGAAGATATTAGGAAAGATTACACTCGTTTAGGAATTCCGGTATATAATATTACTTCTTTAATTGAAAATGGTAACCATGATAATGCTAATATGATGCATAACCCTGAAACTATTCATAAATATGTTGCTGATGAAGCATTAAAACAATATGCATTATTACATGTATTACCATCTCACTTAGCAGATGCTCACATGTCTGGTGATATTCACATACATGATTTAGAATACTTTGCAGCAAGACCATTAAACTGTTTACAACATGATATTAGGTCTTTTATTAGATATGGTCTTAAAGTAGATGGTACTGGAGATCATACTTCTGTTGCAGGAGCTCCTTCTCATATGGAAACTTTAATGAACCATACTGGTGAAATTATGCTTGCAGCACAACAAAACATGTCTGGTGGACAAGCTATGTCTTTCTGGAATGTATTTGTAGCACCATTTGCAAGAGGCAGATCTTATGAGGAAATTAAACAAGCTGTTCAAATGTTAATTTACAATTTAAACATGGCTTATGCTGCTAGAGGTTCACAAGTTCCATTTACAAGTATGCAATTAGAATTTGGTGTTCCAAAATTCTTAGAAGATGTAACTGCATATGGACCTGGTGGAAAAGTAGTTGGAACCTATGTTGATTTTGAAGAAGAAACTAGATTAATCCAAAGAGCATTTACTGAAAACTTATACCAAGGAGATAAAGACGGAAAACCTCATCTTTTCCCAAATACTATTTACACATTACGTAAAGAAACATTAAAAGGAGATTATGATGAAGATTTATACAGAGTACATGAACTCTCTGCAAAATTCGGTTCTCCTTATTTTGTAAATATGTTACCTAAATATAGAGGAAACATGGCAAATTATATGGGATGTAGGACTTGTCTCCAAGATACTTGGACTGGAGATTGGGATCAAGATTGTTTAAGAACTGGTAACCTTGCTTATGTTACAATGAACCTTCCAAGAATTGGATACCAATCTAAAGATGAATCTCAAGTATTTGAATATTTAGATAATTATATGGATTTAGTAGTTGAAACTTTATTATTAAGAAGAGAACAAGCATTACATTGTTTAAATGATTATGATGTACTTCCATTCTTAACTCAAAAAATTAATGGTGAAAACTATTACAGAGTAGAAAACTCTACTTTATCATTTGGTTTCGTTGGTCTTAATGAAATGTTACTTGCATTATTTGGTGAAGGTATTGATAATCCTGATGCAAATAAATTCGGTGTAAAATGTATTAAATACATTTATGATAGAGCTGCAGAATTACAAAAAGAAACTGGTCTTAGATGGTCTGTAATTCAAACTCCTGCAGAGACTACTGCATACAGATTTGCAACACTTGATAAAGAACAATTTGGAGATAAAGCAATATTACAAGGAGATAATGGTGCTAACTATTACACTAACTCTTCACATGTTCCTGTTAACTCTGAAATATCTCTTGTAGATAAAATAAAAATTGAAGAGCAATATCACCCAATTACTCCTGGTGGACATATATTCCATGCATTTATGGGTGAATCATACTCTGATCCACAATCATTAATGAGTTTAACTAATAAAATTGCTAAAAAATCAGATATTGGTTTCTGGGCTTACAGTTCTGCTTTAAGTTTCTGTTTAAAATGTAAAACATTAATGAAAGGATTAAATAATAAATGTCCTAACTGTGGTGAGACTGAAGATGTTGAATGGTATGATAGAATTACTGGATATGTTCAACAAGTAGGTCATGCTAAATCTGCTAATGGTGGATGGAATGCAGGTAAACGTCAAGAACTTTTAGATAGACGTAGATTCCAAAGAAATTAAATTTAATTTTCTCCACTTTTTTTTATTTTTTTATTTTTGTCTTTTTTAAAATCTTGTTTTTTATTATCTAGTTTTTATAGTTTTGATTTTTACTTATTTTTTAATTATTTTGTTTAATTTTTTAATTATTACTATAAATCTTTTTTAGTGAAACAATTAAATATAATAAAAATATACAAATAATTATATATTGAATTAGTTTCATTTCTAATTTACTAAATATTTTCTTATATTATATATGGTGATTATTGTGGTAGATGATGAAAAATACGAAAAATTACTATTAAAAAGCAAAAACCAATCAGAAGAATTAGATCATTTAACTAATGAAATCATACCTGATCTTAAAAAAGAAAATAAAGAATTAAAAAAATTAAAAAAAGAATTAACTGATGCATTAAATTCTTCTACTAAAAAATATTATGAACAGTTAGATGTTAATGCAGATTTAAGTGAAACATTTACTAAAAATGGTGCAGAACTTGCAATTCTCAAAGTAAAATATGAAAATCTTCAAAAAGATTATGATAAATTAAATAATAAACTAAATTCAGAAAGTAAAAAAGATACTGACAATAAAGAAAATAATGAGATTAAACAATTAAAAAAAGAAAATGATAAACTTTCTAAAGAATTAAAATCTAATGAAAATAAAATAAATAAATTAACTAATGAAAATACTAATTTAAAAGAACAAAATTCCAGTTTATTTGAGGATAAAAATGAATTAAAATCTTATAAATCTGATTTAAAAAATAAATATTCTGAAAAAATCGTACGTTTAGAATATAAAATATCTGAATTTAAAGAAAATATTTCAAAAAAAGAAAAACAAATTAGTAAACTTAATTCTGAAATTAGTAATAAAGATAAAGAGATTAAAAATCTTAAGAAAAACAATAATAGATTAAATAATAATCTTAAAGAAGAACAAAACAAAGGTTTCTTCTCAAAATTAATTAATTAATAATTTTAATAATGATTATGGTGTTTTAATGGATAAAGATATTTATTATATGAATGAAGCAATTAATGAAGCTAAAAAATCACTTGATGAAGGAGGAATTCCCATTGGTGCAGTTTTAGTTTCTAATGATAAAATTGTAGGGCGTGGCCATAATCGTATGATTCAAGAAGATTCTCCTATTTTACATGGGGAAATTGATGCTATAAATAATGCAGGAAGATTAACTTATTATGAGTATATGAATTCTACATTATACACTACTCTTTCTCCTTGTCCAATGTGTTCTGGTGCAATTGTATTATATAATATTCCTCGTATTGTAGTTGGAGAAAATGTTACTTTAATGGGTGCAGAAAATTTTTTAGAAAGTAATAATGTTGAAGTTAAAGTTCTTCAAATGAAAAAAATACGTGATATATTTGATGATTTTATAAAAAATCGTCCTGAAGTATGGGAAAAAGAAAAAGAACGTGTTTCAAATTCTACTTCTTGTAATTCTGATTAATTTTTAAATTTTATTTTTATAAACTATTTATTTATTTTTTTATTAAATTTTTATATAATTTTTCTTTTTATTTTTTAAAATTAGTATTTTTATTGTTATTTTTTTTAAATTACTGTGTTTACTTTTTTTAAATTAGTGTTTTGTTTAAAATTAGTTGTGTTTATTTTTTTTAAAATTAGTGCATGTAAATTTTTAATGTATTTTAAAATAAGTAAAAAGAAGAATATTTATTCTTCTTTTCTAAGTCTTTTAACAACAAAATCTTTGTCTAATGAAAGTAAGAAAGATGCAGCTCTAGGGCCTTGTTTTTTACCAAGAATCATTTTATATATTGCTTGGAATGCTTTTTGTGGTTTTAAACCATGTGCTTCTAATGCTTTATACATATCATCATGTAATTCTTCAGCATGACTATAATTGTTATTTTCAATTAAGTCAGCAAGATCGTTTAAGAATGCATCTTGTTCTTCTTGAAGTGGTAAATTTGGTATTGATTTATATTGTACATTAAATTTAACAAATTTAGGTGCATATAAATTTAACCAGTTATTTACATTTTCAACTCTTTCTTTATATTGTGCAAGTTCTGTTTCATTTAAGTCACTAAATTCTTTGTTTTCAAAGCTTTTAGTTAATTGTGAATTCCTTTTTAAGATTCCAAATATTCTTTCAAGGTCACAACCACCAACAATTTGAATTGCATTAATAAGGAATCTGTATGGTGGTCTAAATGGTAATGGACTACCTTCATTAATTTGTGCTATATTGTAGATTTCTTTAAATTTCCTTTCTTCTTTTTCAGATGGTGCTTCTATTTCATCATAGAATACTTTTTCTACTGTATCAAATTGTTCCATTAAATTTACAAAGTCCATTTTAGGTGAGAAATCTTTTGGTTTCATTGGTTTACTTCTGAATAAGTAATAATTAAGACTTTCTGCAGGTCCAATTTCTAACCATTGTTGTGGTGTAAAGAATACTCCATGTGATTTACTCATTGCTTCACCATCAAGTGTAATCCATTCATATGGAACTGGATATGGTGCATCATAATCAAATATTTCTTTTGAAATAACTTTACTTACATCATAAGATCCACCACTTGCAGCATGGTCTTTTCCAAATGGTTCACAAGTAGTGTTGAATATTTTCCATCTAGCAGCCCATTCTACTCTCCATGTAAGTTTTCCATCACCTTTAGTAATATCAGATACTCCTTCATGGCCACATTCACATCTGTAGTAAACTTTATCTCCATCAAATCCATATGCAGTAGTTGTATTTACTCTTCCACATTTTTCACAAATTGGGTTGTATGGTAACCAATCTTCTGCTAATGGTTCTCTTCTGTATTGATCAAAGATTTCTCTTATTCTATTATGGTTTTCTAATGCAGTTCTTATGTAATCGTTATATACTCCGGATTTATACATTTCATAACCAGATTTAATACTTACATCTATTCCATAATCATCTAATACATTGAATAATGGTTTTTCAAAGTGTTCAACAAAGTTTTTACAACATCCATCAGGACATGGAATTGTTGAGTATGGCATACCTAAATATTTAGTAAAGTTTTCTGGAAGTGGGTATGGTACTTTTCTTAATGGATCGTGATCATCTGCAATCCATATAACTTCAACATCACTACCTAATTTTTTTAATTGTTTACCTATTGCATTTGCAATAAATATATCACAAGAATTTCCAATGTGTATTGATCCAGATATAGATGTACCACTAGCAATAGTATGTTTTTCTACATCCATATTGTTTAAATCATCAGCTATTCTTTCTATCCAATGTTCCATTTAATCACCTTTATTTTAATGAAAAATTAATTTAATTTAAATAAGAATTTAGATTATAAAAAATAATTTTAAAATATCTAAAAATAAGATTTATAATATGTTATTATCTCTTTTAAATATAATATAAATATATTGATATATTTTAATTTTTTATAGTTTTTATAAAATATTTCATTTTTTATTTATTTTAAATTAAGATTTAAATATTAGTTTTATCAAATATGATAATATAATTAAATTTATTTTTTTATTTTGTTTATATTTATATTATTTTTTTTAATAAAATAAGGTGATATAATGTCTAAAAAAGACAATAAAATTGATATGCCACAAACAGGTGCAGGTTTAGTCAGATATTTTGATGAAGAAAGTGTAGGACCTAAACTTTCACCAGAAGCAGTAGTAGTTGCAACTGTAATCTTAGCAATATTTTGTTTTGTTTTAAGATATTCTGCATAGATTTATTAAATAATAATTAAATAATTTTTAATTTATTATTTAATAATATTATTTTATTTTTATTGATTTATTCTGTATGCTCCGTTAGTGTAGTCCGGCCAATCATTCTGGTCTCTCGAACCAGAGACACGGGTTCGAATCCCGGACGGAGCATTGTTTTATACTATTTTTATTAGATTTAATTTAGTTTTTTAAATTTCTACTTATTTTGTAAATTATTTTAAAGTTTTTATTTAAAGTATTTTTTATTTTCTTTTTAATGTTTTAGAATTAGTTTTTTTGTGTTTTTAGAATTAGTTTTTTAATTAAGTTAAGATTTTAAAAATAGTTAATTTAGATAAAATTTATTCAATTTTATCTTTTAATTTTGTAAATCCATTAATAATTCCATTAATAGATCTTAATACAATTTTCCATTTTATAAAGGATAATACTTTTCTTGGTTTGGATTTTTCAAATAAAAATCTTGTGAATTTAAGATTACTTACTTTAAGTCCATCCCATTCAAAAAATTCTCCTACTGTTTGAATTCCCTCAGTTGTATGAAATACCATTTTATTTATTCCATCATCAAACCATTTTTCTACTTCTTTATCAAGAGGAATATCAACTTTATTTATAACTTCTTGCCAGAAGATATATGCATCACTGTAAGGAGAATTTGCTTCTGGTTCAAATGGTTTTAATTCACCATTATGGTAAAATATTTTTTTAGATTTACCTTTAAGTCTGTTTTCTTCATTAATTGGAAAAGGATGACACATTTCTGCATTATTTGGTCCTGAAGTTCCATATCTAAAATGAATGATAGATTCTACAGGATGTAATTTATTTATTATATTTTCAATTTCATCTAAATCAGTTAAACCTTTTTTCCAAACTATCATATCTTCTTTTGGATTATAATAACTTATTCCTACTCCATGTGGGTTTTGTTTATACATTGCTTCTATATTTCTTCTAGAAACATCTGTATTTGCTGGTTTAATAACAATTACACACATTTTAATCTCCCTTTTTAATTGAAATTTAATTTTTAAATAATCCGATAAAATATTAATTATATATTCCTTTAATTTTTTTTATTATAAAAAGTATACGATTATAAAATTATACTAATTTTTAATTTTAATAGCTAATTATATTAATTTTAAAAATTAAAAATATTATTATAATATTTATTAATTACAATAAAATTTTATTTTTTAATTTAAGTATATTAATTAAAGAAATAATATCAATTTTTATTGTAATGTTTATTAAATTGTAAAGAAGTGTTATAATGGCAATACATCCAATAGAATTTAGATATGGTACTCCTGAAATGAAAAATATTTGGGAATATGAAAATAAATTACAAAAAATGTTAGATGTAGAATCTGCATTAGCTCAAGCTGAAGGTCAGCTTGGAATTATTAAAAAAGAATATGCTGATGAGATTAAAAATAAAGCTAGTACTGATTATGTTAAACTTGAAAGAGTTAATGAAATTGAAGCTGCTAAAAAACATGATATAGCATCTATGGTTCAAGGAATCGCAGAACAATGTGATGGTGAAGCTGGAGAATATGTTCACTTTGGTGCAACTTCTAATGATATTGTAGATACTTCAAATTCATTACTTCTTAAAGATTCTATTCATGTACTTGAAGATAAAATTATTAAATTAACTAATATTATTCTTAAATTAGCTAAAGAAAATAGAGATAAAGTATGTATAGGACGTACTCATGGTCAACATGCTATTCCTACTACATATGGTATGAAATTTGCTAATTGGGCTGCTGAACTTAAAAGACAGTATGATAGATTAGAATATGCAAAAGATAATGTATGTGTTGGAATGTTAGATGGTGCTGTTGGTACTACTGCAGCATTAGGTGCTCAAGGTTGGGAAGTACATAAAAAAGTTTCTGAAATTTTAGGTTTACCTTATGCAACTATTACTAATCAAGTTGTTCAAAGAGATAATCATGTTGAATTTATTATGGTTATTGCAAACCTTGCAACTACTCTTACAAAAATAGCTCTTGAAATTAGGAATCTTCAAAGAACTGAAATTATGGAAGTTGGAGAATTCTTTGATCCTGAAAAACAAGTTGGTAGTAGTACTATGCCTCATAAAATGAATCCTATTACTGCTGAAAGAATTTGTGGTATTTCAAGAATTGTAAAATCATATGTAACTGCTGCTATGGAAAATAATCCATTATGGCATGAAAGAGATTTAACTAATTCTTCTTGTGAAAGAATTATGTTACCTGAAGCATGTATTTTAAGTGATTATACTTTAGAATTAACTATTAAACTTATGAGTAAATTACAATTCCATGATGAAAATATTGAAAGAAACCTTAATTTAACTCATGGTTTAGTAATGGCTGAAAGATTAATGGCTGAACTTACTAGAGCAGGTATGGGTAAACAAACTGCATATGCTATTGTAAGGAAAAATGCTATTAAAGCTAATAAAGAAAAATTATTACTTGCAGATTTAATACTTGAAGATGAAGAAGCTTCTAAATATTTATCTGAAGAAGAAGTTAAAAAAATCATGGATCCTCATACTTATACTGGTTCTGCAGGTATAATTGTTGATGAGATTTTAGAATCATCTAAAAATTGGTTTTAGATTTTTTAAGGTTTAAATTAATTTATTAGGTTTTGATTTTAACTTAATTTTTTAATTTTTATTTTAAAAATTTTAAAGTTTTTTTTAGAATCATTATAAATTTAAATTTATTTAAATAGTAAGTTTATAAATTAAATATTATTAAATGTTTTAAGTTTTTATAATATTATCTAATTTTTTATATTTTTTAGGATATTTTATAAACAAATCAAAAGATTAATATTGTAAAAAATATATTAAATTAATTATTTGTTTAAATATTTTTCTTATTTAAACAAATATTTAAAATTCTTGAATATTAAAAATAGGTGAAAAGATGGTAGATTCAAAAAATATTAAACAAATTGAATTATCTTCCTTTACAACTATGGGTATGAGTATTTATGCTTTATTAAGTGTAATACTTGCTGTCCTCTTATTTATTGTAATTTTTGCAATGACTGGAGGAAAAGTAGCTTCAATTGCTTTAATTTTAATACCTGTTATTGTTTTTGGAACTATTCTACATAGTATTGTTCACTTTTTTGGACGAGGATTACTATACAATGTATTTGTTAAAAAATTAAATGCTATTAATTTTAGTATTGAAGATAATGAAGTTAAAGAGATTAAACCTTTACCTATTGCATTAGTTTTAGCTTTAATTTCTCTTGTATGTTTTATTATTGTATATACTTTAATTGCAGTATTTGTACCTACAATGATTAGTTCATTTTTACAATTATTAATGATGTCTGGTCAAATGGGTATTGCAATGATCTTATACAATGTTGTTATGTTAATGTTATCACCTAGAATAATTATTTCATTAATTATTGCTTCATTTGTATTCCCATTCCTCTTTGTCCTTATTGGTGCTTACTGTTACAATTATATTGCTCCTAGTGTTGGAGGTATAGGTGTAGAATTAGAAGATGATGGTGATTTAACTCTTATTAAAAGTTTTAACCCTACAAAAACTGCATTAATCATGGCTATTATAGTAACAATTCTTAGTGTTATTGTTTCAGTTATAATGTTAATTGTAAATCAAGACTTAGGTATGTCTGCAGTATACAATATTATTTCTGCATTTGTTTTAAACTTTGTTGGGGTATTTTTAGCTACATACTTCTATAATTATTTAGCTCCAAGAATTGGTGAAGTTAAACTTAACTTAGAAAAAGAATTATAGTTTTATTTATTTTTTAAATAAATTCTATAATTTTTTAATTTTTTTTATTTTTTAATATTCCATCATGTTTTACTACTCTTTTATTTAAATATTCATTAATAATATTCAAGTATCTTTATTAGCTATTTATATTTTTGATTGTATTTTCATTTTATTAAAAAGAGTTTATTTTTTATAGATATTTTATATTTTACATGTATATCTTTAGATATAATAAAC
>NZ_MRCT01000228.1 GCF_002208625.1 Methanobrevibacter sp. 87.7 | reverse complement strand
TATATAATTTAAGCATACTTAAATTTTTTTAAAAAAAATAAAATAAATCATTATTTTTAAAATTTAAATAAAAATATATTATAATATTAAAAACTAAAATGAACAATTAAAAAATTTTAAAATATTTATGTATTAGAAAAAAATAAAAAGATTTATAAACTATAAAAATAAATTATTATACGATGTGCATAAATCTACACATCTTGAATATCTCAACCATTTTATAATCTATACTAAAAGTTAGAGAATTCATATAAAATAAAAGAGTAATATAAATATTGAGAATTAAAATCATAAAATTACTTACCACTAAATAAAATATTATCTGTAAAAAAATTCTTAATACCCTACACATTTATATACTCTTTTTATTTTATTAAAAAACTATTTTTAAAGCTTATTTAAAGAAAAAAATAAAAATATCAATTTTATTAATTTTAATCAAAAATACTATTTTTAAAATATAAAAATTAATTTAATAAAATTAGGATAAAAAGAAAAATATGTATAATAAATTTATTAAAAGGAATATAAAATCCGCATAATAAATTTAATAAAATTTAATAAATTAATAAATTTCATTTTTAATAATAAATAAAAATAAGTTAAAATACTTGAAAAAATTATTTATAAAAATTTATAAACTAAAAGAATAATAATAGTAATTAGGGAAGTATTTTTTATAGAAATAATATAATAAATCTCCATATGTAAACGGATTTAGAAAACAAAGGACATAACTATAAAAATATTAACCAATATAATTGGTTTTGATTAGAAACTAACGAAGTTGTGTCCTCACCCTAACTAAAACTATTTTTAAAAAAGATTTATAGAAATATATTTAATAAATACTATTTTTATCAAATTTAAGATTAAATATATAATTTAAATTTAATTTAAAACTTTTACTAAATTTAATATAAAATAATAATTTAAAAATTTTAGTAAATTTAAAAATAAAATTAAAAAAATATTTAAAAATATAAAAAATAGATTAATAAAATTCATTTTATTAATAAAAAAAAAATAAAAAAAGTTTTTATAAAAATATATTAAACTAACAATCATCTAAAATACTTTTATCAGCACCAGCAACATAAACAAGGTATTCTGCTTCTACAATATGTAATTTAGAAGGAATAATTATACAATGAAGTGGACTTCCAAAATCATAATCAATTAATTCACTTATTTTACCTGCTTTTACAATACCTTCTTTAGAACCTACACGTGCAATACCAATTGCTAAAGTATCTTCATTTATTACTTGTTCTTCCTCTGGAAGAATATCTTTAACTTTCATTAAATATTCAAGACCTTGATTTATAGTCATATATCTATCTTTATGAGCTTGAATATCAAGTAAAACTAAAGTATGCATATCCATATCAAGATTTTCTTTAATTGCATTATAAGGAGATTTTGGGAAGAAATTATGATCTGGAAAAGGAATAGTTGTTACTTTACCAAATTTATATGCTTGAAGACCACTAATAGCAGGAGCAGAAGATATAATTGATGAACCATGAATAACTTGATAACCAATTCCTTTTTTAGAACATTGAACTAAAAAGTCAGAATGAGTAGTTGCAATTAATGGATCACCACCAGTAATAAGAGCAACATTTTTAGTTTTAGCTTCTTCAATAAATGAACTATCTTCTTCAACTTCATTACGAACTAAAACATTAATTTTTTTACCAATAATTTCTTCAATAGATTTTAAATTAGATCCCATTAATCTTGAAGTAAAAAATTCTGCATAAACAGTATCTACTTCTTTTAAAGCATTAATAGCTTTAAGTGACATATCTGTAACATCAAATAATCCTAAACCAATTAAATAAAACATATTTAAACCTTTTTATAATGAATTATATTAAATAATACTTAAAATTGAAAAACATTTACTAATTAAAAAAATTAATTAGAAAAATAGATATTTCAAAAAAATAAAAAAATAATTTTTTATAAATATTAATTTATTAGTTAAAATAAATAT
>NZ_MRCT01000227.1 GCF_002208625.1 Methanobrevibacter sp. 87.7 | reverse complement strand
GATGATAAAAAGGCTCTAAAATATATAAAAAAACTAAAAAATTAAGTATTTTAATAATTAAAATACTTCAAATTTCATAAATAAAAAGTTAATAATATCAGTTAAATAGCTAATATCAACATAATCACTTAATACTATACTTTTATTAAAGAACTTTGAATTTTTACCATATTTTAAAGATTTTAAATAATCATCAGATTCAGTATCTTTAATTTCAGAAAGCATAAATAACCTATCACTCCATAAATCTTCATCTTCTGGGAATATAGTTAATGCCTGTTTATTAATATTTAATCCTAAATTATAACTACCAATTGACATTAAAGTTAATTCATATAATCTCCAAATAGATTTATCTGTTTTATTAAGAGTTAATGCTACATTAAATGATTGTAATGCATTAAAAATATCTTTTAAATATAAATGAGCATATGCTTTAAATACCCAACCTATAAAATTAAATTTATCAAGTACTAAAGCCATATTTGCATATTTTAAAGCATCTTGAAATTCTTCTAAAAATAATAAATTTCCAGATTTTAAAAGTAAAATATTAATATTTTTAGGTAATAATTTATCTGCTTCTGTTAAATATCCAAATACATTAAGATATTTTTTATGATCAAACAATAAATTAGCTTTAAGTATAATATTTGTTATATCATCTTCATACTTTTCATCATAACTATCAAAAATTGTTTTAAAGATAAATTCATCTTTATATTTATCATATAAACTTTCATCATTAACTGCTTTATCTTCTAATTTTTTTAAATTGTTTTCATAAAAAGATACATAATTTTCAATATTATTACCTTTTTTATCTACTAATTTAAAATCATCTTTAACAGAAAGTTTATTTAATAATAAATCCTTCTTATAACTACTTATATCTGAATCTGTAAATAAAAAGATACTTAATAAATCATTTAAGTTGATATTAATATTATTCTTTTTACCTGTTGATATTGATGCATTTTCAAATAAATCAAGGATAATTTTTTCAATATCTACATCATCTAAATCTTCATCATCAACTTCAGTATCCTCTTTATCAAAGAAATCATTTTCAAGTATATAATCATTATTATATGGTTTATCTTCAACAATAAAACTGATTAAATCATCATTTAATAAATCATTCTTTTTATTTAAATAATCATCTACAATATCTGGATATTTTTCTGCAATTTCATCTGCAACTTTTTTTGCTTGTTTTGAATTATCTTTAAACATATATAAATCAAATTTATCAAGAAGTAAATCAAGATTTGATGGAAATATTTTTAATGCACGATTAATTTCAATTCTCTCCAAATAAATAAATCAGAATTATCTATTGAAAGAGTCTTTTGAAATGCTTTCATTGATTTTTCATCTTCATTTAACATATATAAAATTTGAGCTTTAAATTTCCATGCATCATAATTTAGATTATCTAATTTTATTGTTTTATTAAAATATTTAAGAGAAGTCTCATAATCACATAAATTATATAAAACAAAAGCTTTTAAATTTAAAGCTAAAATATCTTTAGGTCTTAATTTTAAGGATTTATCTAAATATTTTAATGCTTCTTCAAATTTTTCAAACTTAATTAAAAATTGAGCTTTATTAATATATGCACTAAAGTCAGTTAAACCTAATGAATCAAATATTTCAAAAGATTCATTTAAAAATAAATCAATATCTTTATCATCAAGTTCTAATTCTGAAAATCTATCAAAATATTTAACAATTTCATTGAACTCTCCTTTAGAAAGATAAGAATAAATTATACGAGGTAATATTTTAGATTCATCAAAATCATTATTATATAAATTATTATAAATTTCTAAAGCAGCATCATAATCTTCTTGATTATATAATATATTTGCTTTTTCAAAATCTCTATCAAAACTTGACATAAAAACTCCATAATTTTAGTTAATAAAGAAAAAAATTCAGTAAAATAAAACTTTAAACTTATAATGAAATAATTAATTTATAAAATTATTAATAAAAACCTCTATTAGTTAATTTAATATTAATTAAAACTAATAATTAAAT
>NZ_MRCT01000226.1 GCF_002208625.1 Methanobrevibacter sp. 87.7 | reverse complement strand
CTCTAGTTTTTAGATAATATTTTTATTAAATTTTAATATTTTATTTAAATTAAAATAATAAGTTTAAAATATATATTTTAATATAATCTAATTTATTATAGATAATGAGAAAAGAGGTTATATTTTGGTAAATGAAAATTCTGGGAATGATTTTAAAATTCCTAAACATAATCTTACAACTACAATTTCTTATATTGAACCTAATAAAATTATAACTAGAGGATATAATCAAAAAGATTTAATTGAAAATTTAAGTTTTAGTGAAATGGTATATTTATTATTAAAAGGAGAATTACCAACTAAAAAACAAGGAAAACTTTTAAATCATGTCCTTGTATCTTTTTGTGATCATGGTGTTACTCCTCCAAGTACACAAACAGCAAGACTTATATCTTCAAGTGGTTCTCCATTGAATAATGCTGTTGCAGGAGGATTATTATCTTTTGGTAAACATCATGCAGGGGCAATTGAAAAAATCATGACATTATATCAAAATGCAATTAAAGATATCCATTTAGGTTTTGATTCTGATATTAATAATTCATTAATTGCTAATAAAGCATTAGATATTGTTATTCCTAAAATTTCAAATAATGAAAAAATTCATGGTTTTGGACATCGTTATCATGATAAAGATCCTAGGGCTCGTAAACTTCTTGAACTTATTATTAGAGAAGGTAATCTTGGACCTCATACAAAATTAGCTATTGCAATGGAACAATTATTAATTGATAAAAAAGGGATTTACTTAAATGTAGATGGTGTAAATGGTGCAATTCTTTCTGATTTAGGATTTAATCCAAAATTAGGATTGGGATTATTTATGATAGGAAGACTTCCAGGTCTTGTTGCACATAGTTATGAGGAAATGATGGAAGAGGAAGAATTTAGAAAATTCTGTAATTTAAATGATATTACTTATGTTGGTTTTAAAGATAAAAAGATTGATGATTAATTTTTATTAAAAATATAATAATTAGAAAATGATTAATTTTTAAGTTTTTTAATTTTTTTATTAAGTATAACTTAAAAAATTATTATTTAAGTTTTTAATTTTTTTATTAAATATAACTGAGAAGATTATTATTTAATTTTTTAGTTTTTATTAATATATTATAAAGGAAAAAATTATTATTATTTAATTGAATAAATATTTTAATTGTTTATTTAAATATAAATTAAATTTTATATAAAAATTTATAAAGGTTTTTATTATGGATTTTTTTGAAGTTATTGAAAAAAGATACAGTGTTCGTGGATATAAAGATGAACCTGTTAAAAAAGAAGATTTAGATAAAATTTTAAAAGCAGCTGCATTAGCTCCAACTGCTAAGAATGTTCAACCTATTAAAGTTTTTGTTATTGATACTAATAAGAATAAAGAAGCTCTTAAAGCTATTTATCCTGCTAGTTGGTTCTATAATGCTCCTTTAGTTTTATGTGTTGCTGTTGATTATGATTCAGCAGGTAAAAGATCAGGTGATAATAGAAACTTTGCTGATATTGATGGTTCTATTGTAATGGATAATATAATTTTAGCAGCTACTGCATTAAATCTTGGAACATGTTATATTGGTGCATTTAATCCTGATGCTGCAAAAGATTTTATAAATTCTGATAATTATACTCCATTATTATTTACTCCACTTGGTTATATTGATGCAGATCCAAGAGTTCAAGATAAAAAATCTGTAGATGAAATTGTTGAATATTTATAATTGATTATTATGAAGCCATTAACAATACATGCAAAAGATAAGAATGATTTAAAAAGATTATCTGATAGATTATTGGAACATAAGTTTAAACTTAAAGCTGATGGTCCTAATTTTACTTTTTTATATAAAAGAGTTTATGGTAATTGGGTTTATCATTTAATTTTTATTCTTCTTGCTTGTTTTACTTCTGCATGGTTTTTATTTGGAAATTTAATTATATTTTTATATTTCTTTTATAAAAAATCTCAGTATGTTTTAATTACTACAGAAACAGAAGATGATGGTAAAAAATAGAATTTGATGATTTTGATATTATTGATCTTGATCGTAAATCATTTTCTTAAATTTTTTATTATTTTTTTAGTTTTTTAGTTTTTATTATTTTTTTATTAG
>NZ_MRCT01000225.1 GCF_002208625.1 Methanobrevibacter sp. 87.7 | reverse complement strand
ATCATTAAATATAATATAACCATAGTTATAAAATATAACACGGGTTATATATTTTCTTTTTTATAAATTTTTTAATAAAATTTACAAAAAGATTTATATATAGGATAATTCATAATAACTATAGTTATAAAATATAACACCTGTTATATTTATTATATGAATTAAGATCAAAATTATTTTGTTATTATTAGGAGGAGAATTTATGATATATATGGATAACTCAGCTACTTCACCAGTAAATCATGAAGTATTTGAAGAAATGAAACCATACTTTGAAAAAGATTTTGGTAATGCTTCTACTTTATATGAATTAGGTAGAATTTCTCAAAGGGCAGTACATCATGCACGTGAACAAGTAGCAGATTTAATTAATGCTAATGTTGATGAAATTACTTTTACAAGTGGGGGTACTGAATCAGATAATATGGTATTAAAAGGTGTTGCTTTAAAACAACATGCTAAAGCTACTGAAGATAATGCTAAAAACCATATAATTACTACTACAATTGAACATCCAGCTATATTGGAAACTTGTCATTTCTTAGAAAAATATGG
The DNA here is from genome assembly GCF_002208625.1 of Methanobrevibacter sp. 87.7. Lineage (GTDB taxonomy): Archaea > Methanobacteriota > Methanobacteria > Methanobacteriales > Methanobacteriaceae > Methanarmilla. The sequence goes on along the minus strand of NZ_MRCT01000225.1, from coordinate 1,558 downwards.
TTTTGAAGTTACATATGTACCAGTAGATTCTGAAGGTATTATAGATTTAGATGCTTTAGAAAAAGCAATTAAAAAAGAAACAATTTTAATTACTGTTATGCATGCTAATAATGAAATTGGTACTATTGAACCAATTAAAGAAATTGGTGAAATTGCTCATAAACATGGTGTTTTATTCCATACTGATGCAGTTCAAAGTGCAGGAAAAGTACCAATTGATGTAAAAGATCAAAATGTTGATTTATTATCAATTAGTTCACATAAATTATATGGGCCTAAAGGTGTAGGTGCAGTATTTATTAAAAAAGGAGTAAGATTAGAAAAACTTATTCACGGTGGAGGTCAAGAAAAAGGTCTCCGTTCAGGAACTGAAAATGTCCCAGGTATTGTTGGATTCGGTAAAGCATGTGAAATTGCTAAACGTGATATGGAGAAAAACAATGCTCATTTAACTAAAATTAGAGATAGGATTATTAAAAGAGTAACTGAAGAAATACCTGAAGCATATGTTAATGGTAGTTTAGAACATAGATTACCTAATAATGTACATTTAAGATTCTCAGGTATTGAAGGTGAATCTTTATTATTAAGACTTGATGCTAAAGGAATTCAATCTGCAACTGGTTCTGCTTGTTCTTCAAGAAAATTAGAACCTTCTCATGTATTAACTGCAATTGGATTAGAACCTGCATTAGCTCATGGTTCTTTAAGATTATCTTTAGGTATGGAGAATAAATACGAAGATGCTGACTACGTTGTAGATTCTATTAAAGAAGTGGTTGATGGATTAAGGAAAATGTCTCCATTATGGGATTACAAAAACTCAAAATATATTGAAATTGATGCTATGATGTATATTAAATCTAATATTTAATATACTAATTAGATATTGTTAAATAAATTGATTAAAATAAATTGTATTGTTTAAACTTATAGATTATTATTTATTATTGAAGGTGAGAATATGGAAGAATATAGTGATAAAGTTATGGATCATTTTGCACACCCAAGAAATACTGGTGTAATTGAAAACCCTAGTGGTGAAGCTACTGTAGGAAATCCAACTTGTGGAGATTTAATGACATTTTATATTGATGTTGATGATAATGATGTAATTAGGGATGTTAAATTTAAAACATTTGGATGTGGTGCAGCTATCGCAACTAGTAGTATGATTACTGAAATTGCAGTTGGTAAAACTGTAGATGAAGCATATAAAATTACAAGGAAAGATGTTGCATATGATTTAGACGGATTACCAAAAATCAAAATGCACTGTTCAAACCTTGCTAGTGATGCTTTACGTGCTGCTATTGATGATTACAGGGCAAAAAAAGCTAAAAAAGAAGAAAATGCATAATTTTTCTTTTTACAGCCAGAAGTTGTAGTTAATATTTGGATTAACACATAATTTATCACCTTAATGTTATTTCAATACAACTTTTGGCTTTTTTTTATTTTAATTTCTTTTCTATTTTTCTAGGTTTATTCTAATTTTTGTTTTATTTTAAACTTTTAAATAAATATTTTATATTAAATGATTTTTCTTATTTTTATT
>NZ_MRCT01000224.1 GCF_002208625.1 Methanobrevibacter sp. 87.7 | reverse complement strand
GACTTAATTCTAAATTTTATCTAATCCTAAAACCTTTAAAATTTTATTTTATTAAATTTTTTCTATTTAAGATTTTAATATTTAGCTATTAAATTAAGATATTAATTTTTAAATAAGATTATCTTCATAATATTTTTAAAGAAAATTAGAGGAATAAAATGTTTAATGTAGTATCTGATATAAAAGAAATCTTTGAAATTTATCCAGAAGTTTTTAATTATAAGTTTCCAAATCATCCATTAGTAGATAAGATGGATAATGATTATATTCATGACTTTTTTAATGTTTTAAAAGAAATTGGTGAAAATCCTGATGATTATCAATTTAAATTTGCATATGGATTTGATTCATGGGATAAAACACCATGTGTAGGTTTTGTCAATGAAAATCTTACAGGTTCTTTTGTTGATGGTTTACTTTTTGGATTTCTTTTTAGTCTTGAGGATAATCAGGTTTTTGGAAAATTAGCAGTATGTTATAATCAATTTGATACTGATGATGAAAAAATAAAATATGCTAATATTTATAGATCAAATTTAGATAATATTCCAGAAGATTTTAATATACCTTCTAAATTTTATCAAGCAGGTGATATTATATATAAAACATATAATATTGATGATTTAGATGAAAATGAGTTTATATCTGATTTTAATTACATTATATCTGCTTATAATAAATTAATGCCTGTTTATAAAGAGTTATTTGATTAGTTTCATATATAAAGTGCTTAATATAGTTAAAATTAGTTATTTGATTAGTTTCATATATAAAGTGCTTAGTATAGTTAAAATTAGTTATTTTAGTTTCATATAGTGTTTATTATAAGTTTAAAAATAGTATTTTAATTTTAATAAAGAGTATTTAATTATAAGTAAAAGTAGTATTTTTCATATAAAGTGTTTATAGGTATAAAAGTAGTATTTTAATTTAATATGAGTAAAAATAATAAATTTAAAATTTTTCAATTTTATATTTAATATTATCTTTATTAAGTGATACTCCTTTTGCTGTTTTTTCAATTATAATACCACTTAAACTATCACAAGAACATAGTATATCTTGTTCTGGATGTGTACCTGGAATAATATTACAATCAAATCTTACAGTATCACCTACTGATAGAACCATTTGTAATCTATTTGATGTATTATTTTCTTTTGGTAAAATTAGTATTGGTGATTGCATATCACGTGTAAGGTATGTAAGTGCTCTTATACCTTTTTCATATTTTTCTCCTTTTCCAAAGGCAGATACTGCTATAATATCATCATCTTCAGGATATAATACTATTTCTTCATTATCTGATGTTTCAATAAATAGCATATCACAGTTTGCCATTTTACTTATTCCAACAATACCCGTTTCTCCTTCTAAAAATAGTATCTCATCATCTTTTAAATCTATATTCAATTTAAAACTTCCTTTTATTTAGTTTTATAAAAACAGTATTTTTTAACTTCTTTTATTTAGTCTGTAAAAATAGTATTTTTTAAAGTCTATATTCCAATTTAAACTCCTTGTAAAAATAGTATTTTTTTAAAGTTTTAAAAATAGTCTATTAAAATGTAAAAAGTAGTTTAGAGTATTTACTCTAAACATTTGGTGTCTTCACTTTTACAGTTAGGACAAATAACTTTTTTACCTATTCCTTTAAAGGTGTTTCCACATTTTTTACATTTATATTTTTTAGTTTTTAACTTTTTCAAGTTAACATCAGCCATTGGGCCTCCAGTAGAACACATATATTTCACCTTCTTAAAATTTAAAGATAAAACTTTATTGTTAATATAATTATATTAACTATGTTTTAGGTTATCTATAAAATATTATATATTTTACATTTATATTTATAATTTTTTAAAATAATTTTATGTTAAAATAAGTTTTAGTGTATGTTTTTTATGTATTTTGGATTTTTTTATTTTAAATTAGATTTTTTTATGTATTTTCAATCTTTATTTTAGATTTACTTTTATCTAAGTTTATTAGCTATTTATTAGGTTAAAATAGTATAATTTTAAAAGTAGTTAATGTTTTTAATTATTAGTTTAATTTATAAAATTTGTTTAGATTTTTTATTTATAAAAATTCTTAAAGTTTATTAGTTTAGTATATAAA
>NZ_MRCT01000223.1 GCF_002208625.1 Methanobrevibacter sp. 87.7 | reverse complement strand
AATTAGTTTTTATTTATTTAAAAGTTTTTTAAAGTAATTTTTATATTTTAAATAGCTTTTAGTAGTATTTTAAAGTTTTAAATATAAAAAAAGTAAATAGTTTTAAATTGGAATTATTCCAAGTAATTTAAAACTAATTACAATTAAAACTACTGCATATATGATTTTTAATTTTTTCTCATCTATTTTATATGCAATTTTTGCCCCAAATCTTGCCATAGGTATTGAAAATATTATTATAATAAAAAAGTTTATTAAATTTACATAACCAATTGAATATGGTAGGATATTCATATTTAATCCACTAAGTACATAGGATATTGTTCCACCTATAGATGTAAATGGTATAAATATTGTTGAAGTTGCTATTGCTTCAATTAATGAAAATCCAAATAAACCCATAAGCATTGGTATAAGAATAACTCCTCCACCAATACCAAATAATCCTGCACAGAATCCAATAAATATACCAAATACTGCTCCAATTGCAAGATTTAATTTTAATTTAGGTTCTTTTTTGCTTTTATCTCTATCAATAAATAAATTTATTGCAATTAAAATAAGTATAATTCCGATTGTTAATTCAAGTATTCTTGAAGGTAATAGAACTGCTACTTTTCCACCAATAAATCCACCTACTGCACCAAATATTCCAAATATTATTCCTGGTTTAAGAATATTCATATCTGATTTCTTATTATGAACATATGCTCCTGATAATGCAGTTGGTATAATACATGCAAGACTTGTTCCAAGTGCTACTTTAAATCCTATTTCTGGATTTACTCCTGAATAACTTAATGCAAAATATTGTAAAGGAACCATTAGGAATCCTCCACCAATTCCAAGAAGTCCTGATGCTAATCCAACTATTATTCCAAGTATTCCAAGAAATATATAGTAAAAAATTGAAAAAATAATTTTAGACACCTTATAGAATTATTAAATATAATCTATTATAAATTAGAATAGATCTAATTTAATTAATAAAAATATTTATTTTAATAATATTTTTATATATAATATTAGTTCTTTATTAGGTTTAAAATTTTTTAAATTATTTATTTTTTTATTAAGTTAAAATTTTTTTAGGATAGTTTTATTAGGTTTAAAATTTTTCAGATTCTTTGTTTTATTAAGTTTAGAATTTTTTAGAATTTTTTTCTTAAAATTTTTATATGAAAAAATTAAATAGTGAAAATATGAAAATTGCATTAGCACAAATGAGAATAAATGATGATTTAAATAGAAATTATGAGAAGTCTATTGATTTTATTAAGAAAGCTTCAAAGGAAAATGCAGATTTAATTTGTTTTTCAGAAATTCAATTAAGTCCGTTTTTCCCACAATATGAAAAAACAGATGTATCTAAGTATATTCTAGATTTTAATTCTAAATATATTAAAGGAATACAGAAAGCATCTAATATGTATAATATATATTCATCACCTAATTTTTACATTAAAGAGAATAATAAGCTATATGATATGAGTTTATTAATTGATGATTCTGGTAAAATTATAGGTAAACAGAAAATGGTTCACATAGCTCAATGTGATAAATTTTATGAGCAATCTTATTATACTCCTTCAGAAGAAGGATTCAATGTTTTTAATACTAAATTTGGAAAAATTGGAATTGTTGTATGTTTTGATAGACATTATCCTGAAAGTATTAGAACAAGTGCTTTAAAAGGTGCAGAACTTATTATTATTCCAACAGCAAATACTACTTCAGAACCAGAAGAACTTTTTAAATGGGAAATTAATGTTCAAGCATTTCAGAATAGTGTTAATATTGCAATGTGTAATCGTGTTGGTATTGAAGATCAAATGGAATTTTCAGGTAAATCTATGGTAAGTGATTATAATGGTAATACTGTAAAAATAGCTGATAATAAAGAGCAATTATTATTTGCTAATATTAACTTGGAAAATTCCACTAAAACAAGAAAAATTAAACCTTATTTTGATTTAAGAAATAAAGAGTTTTATTTATAATTATTATTAAATATTTTTTATTATTTTAATTTCATTTTTATGTTTTTTAGGTTTTTTTCTTGTTTATTGTTTTTTATGCTTTTTTAGGTTTTTTTAGGTTTTTTAGGCTTTTTTCTTGTTTTTAACATTTATATACTTA
>NZ_MRCT01000222.1 GCF_002208625.1 Methanobrevibacter sp. 87.7 | reverse complement strand
ATAAAAGATTAAAATTAAGATTAAATCTTTTAAATACAATTATTAACTAAAAAATAAAAATTTTTAAAATTAAAAATTAAAAACTTTCAAAAATTTAAATTTAAATTAATTAAATTTTATTAAAACAAATTTTAAAAACATAGAAAAATTTACTTTAATCATAAATTTAAATAGCAAGAATTACATAAATTATTATATAATATCTATTAGTATTTTATACAATTAATTAAGATATTATTTTATATAAATTTTATATGATAATATAAATTAAAACTTTGTTTAAATTAAATATTTTTTAAAAAAAATACAATATTATTATACAATGTATAAGTTAACACAATGTATAAGTTAACAAAGTTTTTAAGAATTTAAAAAACTTATTTCAATAAAATACTATATAAAAAATGAAATTAATGTTTTTTAAAATTTTATATTAAAAAATTACTTTAAAATTATTCAATAATAAAAAATTATTATTTCAGGTGAAATGATGAAAGTACTCGTTGCTGATGCAATTGATCAAAAAGGTATAGACAAACTTAAAGAATTTGCAGATGTTGTAGTTGACACTTCAATTACCCCAGAAGAATTGAAAAAAACCATTAAAGAATATGATGGAATTGCAGTAAGAAGTAGAACCAAAATGACTGCTGATATTATTGAAGCAGCAGACAATCTTAAAATTATTGGAAGAGCAGGTGTAGGTGTAGATAATATAGACCTTGATGCTGCTACTAAAAGAGGTATTATGGTAGTTAATGCACCAGAATCAACTTCAATTACTGTAGCTGAACATACTATGGGATTAATGTTATCTGTAGCACGTAAAATTGCAATTGCTGATAAATCTACTAAAGAAGGTAAATGGGAGAAAAAATTATTCAAAGGAATGGAACTCAAAGGTAAAACCCTTGGTGTTATTGGAATGGGTAGAATTGGTTCCCAAGTAGTTAAAAGATGTAAAGCATTTGAAATGGATGCTATGGCATACGATCCATACTTACCTCCAGAAGTTGCACAAGATATGGGTGTTAAACTTACTGATTTAGATGATGTTCTTAAAAATTCAGATGTTATTACAATACATGTTCCACTTACTCCAGAAACCACACATTTAATTTCAACAGAACAATTTGCAATAATGAAAGAAAATGCAATTATTATAAATTGTGCTCGTGGTGGAATCATTGATGAAGATGCATTATATACTGCACTTAAAGATGGTGAAATTGGAGGAGCAGCTTTAGATGTATATGAAGAAGAACCTGCAAAAGAAAATAAATTATTTGAACTTAATAATATTGTATGTACTCCACATATTGCAGCATCAACTAAAGAAGCTCAAAAAGGAGCAGCTATTATAATTGCTGATGAAATTAAAGATTTATATGAAGGTAAAACTCCAAATAATGTAATCAATATGCCAAGAATGAATAATAGTGATTTTGAAGACTCTTCTAAATATTTAGAATTAGCTCAAAAATTAGGTAGTTTCATTTCACAATCTATTAATGGTCAAGTTAAAGAAGTATCTGTTATTTATGGTGGAAAAATTGCAGAATTAAAAAACAAAGAAATTTTCACTAGAAGTGTATTACAAGGATTATTAAACCCTATTTTAAGCAGTCCAGTAACTGTTGTTAATGCACCAGCAGTAGCTGAAAGTAGAGGTATTTCTGTAACTGAAGGATCTAAAAAAGATGCAAAAGGTTACGATTCATTTATTAAAGTAACTGGTAAATCTGATAAAGATGAATTCTCAGCAGAAGGAACTGTTCTCCACGAACCAAAAATCTTAAAAGTAAATGATTATTGGGTAGATGTTAAACCGGAAGGCCATATGTTTATTGCAAGATACAAAGATGTACCTGGAACTATTGGCACAATTGGAACTAAATTAGGAGAAGCAAAAATTAATGTTGGTGTCATGCAAATTGGTAGAGACACTGTTGGTGGAAATGCTGTTATGATTTTAACAGTAGATCACGAAATTCCTGAAAACATTTTAAAAGAATTAAGTGAACTCGAAAATGTTCATGATGCAGTTAAAATTAAATTATAATTTTAACTATTTTTTCTTTTTACAATTTTTAATAATAACTTCTTTTAATAAACTATTTAACTAAAATTTACGTAATAATAACTTTTTTATATTAAATACTAATTC
>NZ_MRCT01000221.1 GCF_002208625.1 Methanobrevibacter sp. 87.7 | reverse complement strand
GTGTATTATAAATATTTTATAAATCTTATTATTTATTTAAAATTTAATTAAAATTTTAAGTAAACTATTTATATTAATATATTAAAAAATATTACTATATACTGTATTTTTTATAATTTTTATTAATTCATTAATTTTAGTTATAAAAAATTTTACATATATTTTATTTAAATCATGAATTTTTAATAAATTTTATATTAAAACAAATTTTATTAAATTTCCTAAATTTTTTTTAAAAAAAGACTCTGATGGATAATATGTGTGGGATATTAGGATTATACGGTAAGTTTCAAGGTAATGATATTCTTTCAATGATGAAAATTATTGAAAAAAGAGGTACAGATGCTCATGGTATGTATCTAGAAAACAATGAAACAAAATTTTTTGATAATAATATTGATATGAATACATTTAATGATGATAATGAATATAAAGTAGGTTTTGGTCATAATTTACTTTCTATTTCTAATTTTTATAATGATGAAAATCTTTTGAATCTCCAACCTAGAAAATTAAATAATCTTATTTTATCATTTAATGGAGAAATATATAATTATAAAGAGGTTTTAGACTTCTTAAAATCTAACTTATATGATGGGGAAGCTCCAAAAAGTGATTGCGATCTTTTAATGCAACTTTTAAATTATTATTATAATAAAAATCAAGATCTTTTAGAAGCAGTCCAATATACAAATAAAATTATTGATGGGGATTATGTATATTCTATTTATGATGGTAAAAATATTGCTCTTTCAAGAGATTCAGTAGGTGTAAAACCATTATTTTATGGTAAAAATGATGTTATTAAAGGTTTTGCATCAGAAAGAAAAGCATTATGGGAAGTAGGAATTACTGATACAAAAACTCTTGAACCTGGTCATATTCTTTATAATTATGAAGATATAAAACCTAAATATTTAATATATGATTATGAATCAAATAAGAATCATAAATATGATACTTATGTAAAATATTTAGATGAATATATTAATGAATCAGTAAAAAATAGAATAGCTAATATTGATAATATTGGACTTCTATTTTCTGGTGGAGTAGATAGTACATTACTTTTATATTATATTTTAGACAATCTTGAAGATAATCAAAGTCTTAAATTATATACAGTAGGTAATGAGAATTCACAAGATCTTAAATTTGCAAGAAAAATTGCTGAAGATTTAGATTTAACATTACGTGAAACTATTATAACTGAAGATGTTGTACGTAAATATTTAGATGATACTTTACTTGCTATTGAGGAACTAAATTTAATGAAATTAGGTGTAGGTATGACTACTTATATTGCTACAAATATGGTTCATGATGATGGAATTAAAGTAGCTTTATCTGGTCAAGGTGCAGATGAATTATTTGCAGGTTATAAAAGATACCTTAATACATATGAAGAAGGTTATGTTGATACTGATGGTTTATTATATAAACGTTATAGGGCAGTGGAACATGAATTAAGACAAGATATTGCTCATATTCATGATGTAAATCTTGAACGTGATGATGCAACTAGTATGACTAATACTGTAGAATTACGTGTACCTTATCTTTCAGATAAAATAATTAAATGGGTATTAAATATTCCTGCTAAATATAAAATAAATGGTAGTGCTGATAATATTCGTAAAAATATTCTAAGAGAACTTGCAGTTAAAAAAGGTGTTCCTGAAGAGATTGCATATAGAAAGAAAAAAGCTGCTCAATATGGTTCTGGTATTGATAAGTTCTTAAGGAAAAAAATATTTAGAGAACTTAATATTAATAAATACTTTGATGAATTAATTAATTCATATATTAATGATTAGTTCTTTTAAGTTTTGATAAATTATATTAATAATTAATTTTTGATGAATTAGTAAGTTCATATGACTAATTCTTCTATTATCTATTTTTTTAGTATTATTGTTTAATTTTATTATTTTACTTATTTTTAGTTCTTATTTAATAGTTTTTAGCTATTTATTAAATATTATAAAATATTTTTATTGTATTATATGGTTTTATAAAAGCTATTTTAATAAAATATTAATTTACTTAAAAATCATAGTTTAATTTATAAAATTAGTTTTAATTTTATTTTACTTAATTTATAAAATTAAATAGCCTTAAACTTCTTTTTTAAATAAAAATTATATAAATTATAAAAAATAGCCTAAATTATAAAATCTATTTTAAATAAAAACTATA
>NZ_MRCT01000220.1 GCF_002208625.1 Methanobrevibacter sp. 87.7 | reverse complement strand
ACTTTTAAGTTAAAAAAAATAGTAAAAATAAAAAATATGAATTTTATAAAAAATTCATATAAATAATTAGAAATATTATAAAACTCTTAAATTGATAATTATTTCTAATTTTAGTATATATTCTAAACACTTAAGCAACTAGAACTAGAATTCTAATAATTAAAACACTTAAGCAGAACTATGTTTACGCATATATTCCTCATATTTCATACAACCAGGATCACCTGCAAGGTAATCTCCAGTAATAGTATATGCTCTAGCTCTACAGCCACCACAAATAAATCTAGATTCACATTCAGAACAATTATCTTTAAGAGCATCTTTATCTCTTAATTCTTTTAAAACTTTATTATTCATCCAAATATCTAAAAGATTATCCTCTTTAATATTTCCTAATTTAAGAACTGGATCATGTGGGAAGAAAACACAAGGATAAATATCTCCATTAGGTTCTATTCCTAAATAGAATCTTCCTGCACCACAACCTCCAATAAATCTTGAAAGTTCCATCATTCCAGGATTACTGTACTCAACATTATAAAAGTGAGTTGGAATTAATTTTTTACCATCCTCCCTATTTACATCTGCAAGATTTGTATGAATTGCAACATCCGCAAATTGAGGAGCAGTAGATAATATTTGAAGATCTCCTTTACCATTTTCTTGATAAATAAGATTTAATAATTTAAATCTATCTTCAGGACTTAAATCAAGTTCTCTTGCTTCTGAACCTTTACCAGTTGGAATGAAGTTATATAACATAAACCATCCAACTTTTTTATCCCTCATAAAATCAATCATATCCGGAATTTCATCTTTATTATTTTGTGTAACTATAGTTGAAACTTCTACAAATACATCAGTATCAACAAAATTTTCAATTGCTTTAACTGCACGTTCCCAAGAACCTGGAACACGTCTAAATTCATCATGAGTTTTTGGATTTAAACCATCTAAACTAATTTGTACAAATTTAAGACCTGCATCTGCAAGTTCTTGTGCTTTTTCTTTTTTAGCACAAATATAACCATTAGTAGCAAGTGAAACATATAATCCTAAATCTGTTGCATATTTAATATATTCTACTAAATGAGGATCAGTAGTTGGTTCTCCTCCAGAAAATGCTAATGAAATAACTCCATCATCTGCAAGTTTTTTAATACCTGCTTTTATTTCTTCAGGAGTACATTCATCTGGTCCTTTTTTACCTGCATTTTCATAACAGTGAATACATTTAAAATTACATTTACGAGTAATATTCCAAACAATTTGATAAGGTGCACCTGGAACAAAAGGTTTTCTTACACCAAATCTAGCCATACCTTGGAATGTTGTTACTAATCCCCTAATCCAAGTTTCATCTTGCATAGCTTTCATGAATGCTTCTTCAAATGTATTAAAAGTAGATAAACCTTTTTTAATAATGAATTTTATTGGTGGAACAAGTAATTCACATTTAAAACAAATATCATCCTGAAGACCTACAATATGGCGTAATGCAGATTCTAATCTAGTTTCACCACATTTATTACAATATGTAAGAGCTCCATTTAAAACTTTTTGAGAAATATTACTATTAACAATATTTTCAAATGTTTCAATAACTTGTTTAGTGTTTGCTGTTTCTTCATTTGCACTTTTATTTTTATTCATATAAAACCACACCTTAGTATTTGATTAATCACCTATTCAATCAAAAATATTTACTAATTAATAAGTATCCACAGTCTTATTAATTAAATTAAAAAATATAAAATAATGAATTTGTAAATTAAAATATAAAATTATTAAATTAATTATGAAAAATATTAATATATTTAAAAGTATCAATATATTGATTTTTTCAATAATTTATTTTGTTAAAACCTAATATTAATACTTTTTTATAGATTATGAAAAATTCTGTAAAAAATTTTTTACAATTAATTAAAATTTAAAAAATGTTTAAACAAATAAACAAAAATTATCATAAAAAAAATTAAATTTTAAATAAATAAACAAAAATTAAAATAATAATGATATAAAATAATGACATCTACATTAAGTAATAATAAATATATTAAATATTAATTATAATTAAATAAATTAAAAATTCATAGAATAAAACATGATGTAAAGTAAAATGATTTAAAATATTTAATTGAATTTTTGATAAAATAAAGAGAAAAAGGAATTCCTATAAATTACTTACCTTATCATAAAA
>NZ_MRCT01000219.1 GCF_002208625.1 Methanobrevibacter sp. 87.7 | reverse complement strand
ACATAATCTTACTAATTTAGTATTTAAATTTATAAAAATAGAATTTTACTCTATTTAATATTTTATTATTAAATTTCATTGATTTTCTTTTAATTTATTGATGTTTATCTTTTTACTTTCTTATTTTCAAAATTCTAGTCTTTATTTTTTTATTTAAATCTTTTTAATTTATTTTAATTTAATTTAATTAGAAAATTCTATATAAGGGAAATAAATATTTATTAAGAAGTTTAATAAATAATATATTATATTATATAAAATATTTAGGAGAATTATAGTATGAAAAATGAACTTATGACAATATGGCCTGTATACTTAGATTCAAATAGAACTCTTAAAGAAGGACGTAAAATTTCTAAAAAAGATGCTGTAGATGATCCAAGTTTAAATGAAATTAGGAAAGCATGTTATAAATTACATTTGAAACCTTTAGTTGAGAAAGATAAGACTTATCCAGGTTTATGGTATGAACATACTGGTAGGGTAGCTGTTGATACTGATATGAAAAAACTTGTTTTACTTAGAGAAGTTGCAGCTAAAATTAAAGAAATTAGAAACTAATTTTTTTTTTTAAAATATGTGTTTTAAGGTTTTAATATTATGATAAATGGTGTTGCAGAGACAATGGAAGATTTACCTTCTGAAATGAAGGATTTATATAAAAAAGCTAAAGAGATTATTCTTGAAAATGATGACATTATGATTTATAGTCATACTGATTGTGATGGAATATCCTCTGGAGCGATTCTTAGTACTATCTTAGAAAGAATTGGTAAAGATTATGATATTGACTTTGTTTCTCTTGATAAATTAGAAGATTTACCTATTGATCATAAACTTACTATTTTTTCAGATTTAGGTTCTGGTCAACCTGTTGAGAAAAATGCAACTGAAGATTCTACTATTATTATATTAGACCATCACCCTCCTTTAAGGGATAAAAATTATAGAAACACTGCAGACTGTAATTTTTTAGAAATTAATCCTATGCATTATGGTATTAATGGTACATATTATATTTGTGGTGGTGGATTATGTTATTATCTTGCAAAAGAATTTGGATATTCTGATTTAAGTTGGATTGGTGTATTAAGTGCTGTAGGAGATATGCAAAATACTCACACTGGTAAAATGGAAGGTCTTAATAAATTAATACTTCAAGATGCTATTAATGATGGTTTAGTTAAACGAAATAGTGATTTATCATTATATGGTCGTGAAACAAGACCTTTATATGTTGCATTATCTTATTTTAGTGATGTTAATCTTCCAATTACAAATAATAAAACTGAATGTATTGCACTTTTAGATGAATTAAATATTCCTCGTAAAAAAGAGTGTGTTGAAGTTTTAAATGATTCTATTGTTCCTGTAGAATATAAACAGGAATGTGAATCTGTTTTAGTTGAACTTGGTATTGAACATAAATCAGTAAATGATTGTATTAGTATTATTGAAGAATCTGATATTTCAGATAGTCTTAAAGATGATTGTTTAACTGTCCTTAGAAGTTTAGGTGATAGATTTAGGACTCTTGCAGATTTAGATAAGTCTGAGAAAAGTAGATTGTTCTCTGCTCTTGTTAAAATGTTATCACGTGAAGTTCCAGGAAAATATGTTAAATATATTCCAAAACTTGTAGCTGCAGATACTTTTGAATTTTTAAAAGAAGATGATCATACATTTTTAAGGGATGCTGCAGAATTTTCAACAGCTATGAATGCATGTGTTAGAAATAATGAAGATTTTGTTGCTTTAGATATTCTAAAAGGGGATCGTGATGTTGCTCTTGATAAATTAAATATTATTTCAAGAAATCATAGAAGATATCTTGCTACTCATATTCAACTTATTCCAGATATGGATGCTCTTGTTCAAATGGATAATATTCAATATTTTGATGGTAGTAATCTTTCTACACCTGAAGATAAGGGAAAGGGAATTAGAACAACTGTAATTGGTACTATTACAGGTATGGTTTTATCTTATGGTGATTGGAGAAAACCTATTCTTGGTTTTGTTCCTTTAGAAGATAATCCAAATATTTTAAAAATTTCATTAAGATGTTCAAGACTTCTTGCATATGATGGTGTTCATTTTGGTAATATAATTCGTGAGATTGCACGTAATTTAGGTGGAAATGGTGGAGGTCACGCTGTAGCTTGTGGTGCATATATTCCAATTGAATATAAAGATGAATTCCTTAATGATTTTAATGAAAGTTTATATGGTAAATTATGATTTAATTTAGTATTCTTTCATTTTTAATTTATTTTGTAA
>NZ_MRCT01000022.1 GCF_002208625.1 Methanobrevibacter sp. 87.7 | reverse complement strand
GTAATAAACATGATTTTTAACTTAATAAGTTAAAAAATAATAAAAAAAATTAAAATAATAAAATATTAAAATTTAATTATAATATTTAATAAAATAAAATAAATTAATAAATACCATATTCTTCTTTAACTTCATCTTTAATATCATTAAAATTCTTAATATCTGGCATATTTTCCTTATGACTACCAATAGTCTTTTCCATCCAGATCATATTATACCATTTATTAAATTTATATGCACAATTATTAAATTCCCCAACAAATTTATATACTTGTTTTTCATGATAATTAACACTATTTTTAGTTAAATATTCATCTTCAATTTTAGGATAACTAATACATGCATATAAATTAGTTATATTCTGTTTAATTAGGATTTTTTCAAGAGAATCATATAATTTAGATCCAATACCTAATTTTTTATAATTATTATCTACATATATTGATGTTTCTACTGACCAATTACAAGCTGCACGAGTAATTAAAGGACCAACATATGTATATCCAACAATATTTCCTTTATATACTGCTTTTAAATATGGATATTTCTTTAATGTATTTTCAATTCTTTCTTTAAACTCTTCAACTGTTGGAACATTACATTCAAAAGTTATTGCTGTATTTTTAACATAATGTTTATAAATTCTTTGTAATTCTAAAGCATCTTCTGGTTTTACTAGTTTAATTTCAACTTCTTCATCCATAATAATTCCCCTTTTATTAAATTATTTAAAACAAAAATATTCCCCCATCTTAAAAAATTTTATACTTTAAATGTATTAATTAAATAACTAAATGCATACTATAGAAATCAAAACCCAACCATTTAATGAATTAAAAAAACTACATATACATCATACAAATCAAAACCCATCCAAAAAATCATAATTTAAATAATTACATATACATCATAGTAATTAAAAAATATAAAATATTTAATATAATTAATATAATACATTTAAAGTAAGTTTATTTTATATATTTTAATTATAAATTAAATTAAATTAATTAAATATTGTTATTATTTAAGAAATTTTCAACATATTATTATTTTACGTTTAAATTTCTCTAAAAAATTTAATAATCTAAATTCCTACAAACTTTCATAATATCATCCTTTACATTATAAAAAAATTTTATAATAATTATAGTATTTTTCTTATTTAAAGTTTTCTACTTAAAATAGTATTTTTAGACAGAATTCAAAAATTATATAAGTATTTTAAAGAATTTGTCGTTATATAAGACTGTATAATTAAAAAAGAGAAATATAAGCTTATTTTATAAAAATATCAGAATTTAAAAAATAAAAATTTAATATTTTAAAAATAATCAAATAAAAAATAAAATAAAATGAATTTAATTATATAAATAATAAATTAATTATATAAATTAATATTTAATTTAAATAGAAATAATTAATGAATTATTTCCAATAAATCAAAAGACTATACTACATTGAAAATTTAAATATGTAAATATTGATCATAGTATACCCATAAAATCATTGCCATTAAACAACCAAGCATAATTATTGGTGGATAATACAAGTAACCTAAAATATAGACAACAATAAATAAAATAAATTCTACAAATGGATATTCAGTATCATCTAAATATAAGATTAAAGCAATATTTGCAGGATCTGAACGTTTTAATATTTTAGATTGAATCATATAATTAATATGTAATAAAACAAAAATCATACCAAAACATGCTTGAGCAAAAAAGACATCAAAATGTTCTGATACCATAACTGAAACATAAGGAAGGAAACTTAAAATAAAAATTTCAGAAAACATTATCCAAACAATAGAATTTGATAATTTATTAATCCTAATAAAAAGATTATGATTAGAATTCCATATATTATAAATTACAAAGAAACTTAAAAAATATGCAAAAAATTCATGTTTTAATTCCCATAAACCTGCAAATGTATTTGTACTAGGTAGACTAATTTCTAAAACAATTAAAGTTATAATAATTGCTAAAATTGCATCAATTAAAGCTTCAAATCTATCAGTCTCCATAATTATCCACACTCCTTACAGTATGCTGATTTTGGAACATTCCATAAAATTAAAGAAAGACAACAGAATATTAAAATCCAAATAGGATTTACAGTAAATGCTAATATAAAACCACATATATAAATGATTAAAACAAGAATATTAGTTCTTGAAAATCTAAAATCATCTAAATCCTTATTAAATTTATCTCGTCTTACTGCAACATGAGTTGTAAATAAGTATAAAATTAATGTAATAAAAAATATTAAACCATAACATATTTCAGGAACAATATCAAAAGGACTATGTGCAACCCAACTTGTAAAGTATGGAATTAATGTTACTACAAATGTTAAAATTAAATAAACAAAAATAACTACATTATCAATTTTTTCAACCTTATCAAATAATTTTCTATGATTATTCCAAATACTTGCAATTATAATAAAACTAATAAAATATGCAAAATAAAGAATTTTAAGATCCCATAAACCTTTAAGACTTAAAACTTCAGGTTGTGGAATTTTTAATATCATAACTGTCATCATAATTGCTAATATAGCATCAATAAATGTTTCAAAACGTCCGGAATCCAAATATAAACACCTATAAAATTTTAATATGTTAATAAATATTGATTTTATTTTATATAAAAATTATTAATATATTTTTAGTAAACTAAATTTTAATATTTAAGAATAAAACATGTAAATAAATTAAAAAAACAGATTAACATAAACATAAAAACTACTTTCACATACTATAATACTAAAATCTAATTAATTGTAAACTTATTAAAGAAAAAAAAGGACTTATTTTTAAAATTAAATTCTAAAAAAAATAAATAGAGAAAAAGATTTTCTCAAAACAAATATATAATTTTATTTTTTGCGAGATACAACAATACCAATCAAACTTAAAACAAATAATAAAACTAAAATAGGATTACCAGTTTTAGGCAAATCAGATACAGAAGAATCACCATTACCAACTAAACTAGAATCATACCCATAAACTGCAACACTATTAATACCATTACTATTAACATTATTATTAATATTATTAGTATTATTACTATTTATTCCATTACTATCTGTATTATTACTAGAAGCATAATCTATAATAAAACTAATATTAGCCTCAATACCAGAATAAATTTCATCACCATCAAATACAAGATTAAGATCATATTGACCGTTTTTAAGATTATCTAAAACTAAATAATCAATACCATCAACAACAGCAACATCATACCTTTTATTGTTAACATAAACAACAACAGTGCCATTTAAACCAGTACCATTAACTCCAGTAAGCTTAATTGTAATATTAACAGAATCATCTTTTACAGAACTTGATACATTAAGATTTGGTTTTAAGTGATCAATAGTGAAATTAAATAAACTTTCTGTTGGATTATAGTTCTTAATACCATTAAATATAGAATCAACAGTATATTCATTAGCAAATAAATCAGTAACAATCAAATTACCAGTATCATTAATAATAGTAACATTATAATCATTACCATCAACAGTAACAATAATGGTATCATTTAAAGCTTCATCATTAACTCCAGTTAAAGATACATTAAATTTAGCAATGAAATTTTTACCATTAAAATCAACATCAACTAAATTAACATCAAGAACAGGATCAACCTTACCAACATTAAATGAAGTCCTATTCTCACTAGCATTATAATTATTATCACCAGCAAAGTTAGTAAGAACATCATATTTACCACTACTAAGACCAGGTATATCTAAAGAACCATGACCATTAGTAACAGGAACAGTATAATCATTACCATCAACAGTAAAAGTAACAGTATCATTTAAAGCTTCACCATTAACACCAATAAGCTTAATATTTATTTCAGCATCTTTACCATAAGTAGTATCATCAACACTTACAACAAATTCAGTAACATTAGCTTTAAAAACATCAACACGTTCATTATCCAATGCTTCAGTATAATTCTCATTACCATCGAAAACAACACCAAATCCATAATAACTCGCATTAATACCAGGAACATTCAATTTACATTTACCATCAGTAACAGTAACAGTATAATTATTAAAACCATACATAATAATTGTAACAGTACCATTTAAACCAGTATCATTAACACCAGTAAGATTTATATTAATAACAAGATCATTACCATAAGTAATATTATCAATAGTTAATCTAATTTCAGAAATAGCTTTATTAACCTTAAATGAAGTCTTATTCTCACCA
The DNA here is from genome assembly GCF_002208625.1 of Methanobrevibacter sp. 87.7. Lineage (GTDB taxonomy): Archaea > Methanobacteriota > Methanobacteria > Methanobacteriales > Methanobacteriaceae > Methanarmilla. The sequence goes on along the minus strand of NZ_MRCT01000022.1, from coordinate 11,757 downwards.
GCATTATAATTATCATTACCAGCAAAACTAGCAACAAGCTCATAATCACCAGCTGCAAGACCATCAATAGTTAAACTACCTGCAACATCAACAACATTAACATCATAATCCTTACCATCAACAGTAACAGTAACAATACCAGTTAAAGCCTCACCATTAACACCAATAATTCTAATATTAACAGTATTATTTTGACCATAATTAATATTACCCTCACTTACAATAAACACAGTAACATTTGCTTTACCAACAGTAAACTGACCAGTAGTAGAAACTAAAGTATAATTCTCATTACCAGGGAAATTAATAACAAAACTATAATCACCAGCATCAAGACCAGGAACAGTCAAACTACCTTTACCATCAGTAACAGTAATATTATACTCCTTACCATTAACAGTAACAATACCATTCAAACCAGTATCATTAACACAAAAAACATTAATATTTAAAGTAGCATCCTCACCATAATTAACTTCAGGTACATCAACCTTAATACTTGGAGTAGCCTTAGAAACATTAAATAAAATCTTATTTTCAGTAGCATTATAATTATCATTACCAGTAAAGTTAGCAACAAGATCATACTCACCAATATCAAGACCAGGAACAAGTACAGAACCACGACCATTAGTAACAGGAACAGTATAATCCTTACCATTAACAGTAACAGTAACAGTACCATTTAAAGCTTCATCATTAACACCGATAAGCTTAACATTGACCTTAACATCTTCACCATAAGTATTATCATCAACACTTACAACAAACTCAGTAACATTAGCCTTATAAACCTCAGCAGAACCAGTTCCAATAAATCCAGTACAATTTTCATTACCTTCATATATAGCAGTGAAAGTATACTCACCAACATCAAGACCAGGAACAAGTACAGAACCAACACCCACACTAAAAGTAACAGTATAATTTCTACCAAGAACAGATTTATCCTTAACAGAAGAACTTATACCAGTAATAGTAACTATAATATGATCTCCATTAGGAATATTACCAGATTGTTCCAATATGATAATATTAACATCATTACCATAAGAAACATCATCAATATTTAAATAAAAATTTGATTTATATTTTATAATTGTTAATAATGTTTTATTCTCAATAGCATTATAATTCTCATTACCAGCAAAACTAACAACAAGCTCATACTCACCAACAGCAGGACAAAGTATCCATACCTGACCTATACCATTAAAAACATCACCAGTATAATTTTTACCATCAACATTAACAGTAAAAATATCAGCATTTAAAGCTTCACCATTAACACCAACAACATTAAAGTTAAGTGAAAGTTCTACATGAGTATATATAAAAATTTGTTGTTTTAAACTAAATTCCGTGACATTAGCTTTACCAACTTTAACTTGACCAGTAGTAGAAACTACAGTATAATTCTCATTACCAAGATAATTAACAACAAAACTATAATTACCTGCATTAAGACCAGGAACAGTTAAACTACCTTTACCATCAGTAACAGTAATATTATACTCTTTACCATTAACAGTAACAGTAACAGTACCATTTAAAGCTTCATCATTAACACCAAGAACATTAATATTTAAAGTAGCATCCTCACCATAAGTAACTTCAGGTACATCAACCTTAATACTTGGAGTAGCCTTAGAAACTTTAAATGAAGTCATATTCTTACTAGCATTATAATTATCATTACCTTTATAAGTAGCAACAACATCATTATATTCACCAGCAGCATAAACTGGAACAAATATAGAACCACGACCATCAGTAACATTAACAAGATAATTCTTATTTACCTTATTTTTATCTTTAATAGTAACAGTAACAGTACCATTTAAAGCTTCACCATTAACACCAATAAGCCTAATACTAACAGTATTATTTTCACCATAAGTACTATTATTAACACTTACAATAAACTCAGTAACATTAGCTTTACCAACATTAACATTAACTTCAGCAGTATCAGATAAAGTATAATTCATATTAGTATATGTAACAACAAAGGAATAATTACCTACATTAAGACCAGGTATAATTAAAGAACCAACACCATTAGTAACATTAGCAGAATAATCCTTACCATTAATTGTAGTTCTAACAACACCATTTAAATTATTACCATTAATATCAACAACATTAACATTCACAGTAGCATTCTCACCATAAATAATATCATTAAAATCTACATAAAAAAAGATATCACTAGAAACTTTAAATGAAGTATTATAATTAGCACCATTATAATTCTCATTACCATCAAAACTAGCAACAAGCTCATACTTACCAGCATTATCAATATGAACAGTTAAATTACCAACACCATCAGTAACATTAACAAGATAATCCTTACCTGCAATATTAACATTAACAGTACCATTCAAACCTTGATTTTCAATACCAATAAGCTTAATATCTATTTTAGTATCATCACCATAAACAGTATCATTAACACTTACAACAAACTCATTAACATTAGCCTTATAAACAGTATAAGAAACAAAACCATTATAAGCATCCCTATAATTCTCATTACCAGGATAAAAAATAATAACTTGATATTTACCTGCATCAAGACCAGGTATAACTAAAGTACCAAAACCATCAGTAACAGTGTAATTATACACTCCAACAATAGTTTCACTATTTAACTTTACAGTAGCATTACCAATACCAGAAAAAAGTTCACCATTATATGAACCTTTAAGACTTATATAAGCAACAGCATCATCACCATAAACAATATTACGACTTTTAGTATTTACCCCTATCCGTATACCAGATTTATAAACATTAAATGCAGTATTATTCTCAGTAGCATTATAATTATTATTACCAGCAAAAACAGTAAGAACCTCATAGTAACCAACATTAAGACCAATAATTAAATTACCAACACCATCAGTAACATTAACAAGATAATCCTTACCTGCAATATTAACAGTAACAGTACCATTTAAACCAATACCATTAACACCAACAACATTAACATTCACAGTAGCATTATCACCATAAGTAATATCATCAACATCCACATTAATAGTTAAAGTAGATTTAGAAACAATAGTTGAATTCCTATCCATACCAGTAGTATAATTATTACCAGCAAATTCAGAATCATAATCTTTATTAAGAACTATATTATCACCATTCTCATTATCTAATAAATCATTATTTAATTCCTTATTTTCTGTACCTAAAACAACAGAATCCTCTTCTGATGCTTTAAGCATCTGATTATCAACAGAATCACCAGAACTAACAACAGTATAATCAACTTTAATATCATCATAATTGCTATTTATACTAGATCCATTAGAATCTAAATATAAACTATCATTATCAATATCATCATTTGCTGAAACACTACCAATACAAATAATTAATATAATAAGTAAAAAAGCAATACTCAATAATCTCTTTCTGTTTAACACAATTTTCACCTCCTTTTAATTAAATTAAGAAATCTGTACAAATATAAAAATTAATTAACACACATTAAAAAAATATTACATTTCTGATACAGGGAAAACTAGAAAATAATAAAAATAAACTATTATAAAAAACAATTAATTCCATATTTTTAATTTTCCAATCTATTCAAAAAATCTAAAAAATCTAACAATAAACTAATAATTAACTTTATAATCAATCCAAAAAATCCAAAAAATCCAACAACAAACTAATATTTAACTTTTTAATCCTTTTAAAACCAATAGATCATCAATAAATGTATTTAAATTTTTCAATATATTCAAAAATATAATAAAATTATTATATAACGATAGTTATATAAATTAACATATATAACTTTTTCTAAAATTTTTTTTAATAATATACATTAAAATAATAAAATTATTAAACAAATAAACATTTAAAACAAATAAAAATAAGATTATAAAACTAAAATTTAATCAAACTACTAAATAAAAATAAAAATGACAGAGTTCTTAAAAAAACAAAACATAAAACAAAACATAAACCCATAAACTAAAAAAAAAGACATAATTCTTAAAAAAATAAAATAGACTATGAATCTATAAACTAAAAAAAAGAACTTATTTTAAAAAATTAAATTCAAAAAAAAATAAAAAAAATAAAAATTATAATTTTATTTTTTGCGAGATACAACAATACCAATCAAACTTAAAACTAATAATAAAACTAAGATAGGATTACCAGTCTTAGGTAAATCAGATACAGAAGAATCACTATTACCAACTAAACTAGAATCATCACCATAAACTGCAACATTATTAATATTATCATTAGTATTTATTTTATTATTTGCATCATTACCTGATGTATACTTTATATTAAAACTAATGTTTGCATCAATACTAGAATAAATTTCATCACCATTAAATACAACATTAACATTATATTGGCCGTTTTTAAGATTATCTAAAACTAAATAACCAACACCATCAACAACAGCAATATCATACCTATTGTTAACATAAACAACAACAGATGCATTTAAACCAGTACCATTAACTCCAGTAAGTTTTATTGTAATATTAGCAGAATCTCCTTTTACAGAACTTAATACATTAAGATTTGGTTTTAAGTGATCAATAGTGAAATTAAATGAACTATTAGTTGGATTATAGTTCTTAGTACCATTAAATATAGAATCAACAGTATATTCCTTAGCAAATAAACCATCAACAACTAAATTACCAGTACCATTATCAATAGTAACATCATAAGACTTACCATCAACAGTAACAATAACAGTACCATTTAAAGCTTCAGAATTAACACCAATAATCTTAATATTTATTTCAGCATCTTCACCATAAGTAATATCATCAACACTTATAATAAACTCAGTAACATTAGCTTTACCAACATTAACTTTACTATTAGCAGAAATTACAGTATAATTCTCATTACCAGCAAAACTAGCAACAACATCATACTCACCAGCACCAAGACCAGGAACAGACAAAGTACCTTTACCTTCAGCTATAGTAACAGTATAATCTTTACCATTAATAGTAACAGTAACAGTACCATTCAAATCAGTATCGTTAACACCATTAAGATCTACATTAACAACAACATCTTCACCATAAGTAACATCAGTTGCATCAACCTTAATAGACGGAGTAGCCTTACCAACATTAAATGAAGTCATATTCTCACTAGCATTATAATTATTATTACCAGCAAATTTAGCAACTACATTATAATCACCAGCACCAAGACCAGGAACAACTACAGAACCTGCACCATCAACAACATTGACATCATAATCATTACCATCAACAGTAACAGTAACAGTTAAACCAGTATTATTAACACCATTAAGACCTACATTAACAACAACATCATTATCATAAGTAACATCTGTTGCATCAACCTTAATAGATGGAGTAGCCTTACCAACATTAAATGAAGTCATATTCTCACTAGCATTATAATTATTATTACCAGTAAAGTTAGCAAGAACATCATACTTACCAATACCAAGATCAGGTATGTCTAAAGAACCATGATCATTAGTAATAGGAACAGTATAATCATTACCATCAACAGTAACAGCAATAGTATCGTTTAAAGCTTCACCATTAACACCAATAAGCTTAATATTTATTTCAGCATCTTTACCATAAGTAGTATCATCAACACTTACAATAAACTCAGTAACATTAGCTTTACCAACAGTAGAAGAGATACGGTCACTTGCTGAAGTATAATTATTATTACCATTGTACATAATACTAAATTTGTAAGTACCTGCATTAAGACCAGGAATATTTAATTTACCTTTACCATCAACAACAGCAACATCATAAGACTTACCATCAGCAATAATAGTAACATTAACAGTACCATTCAAACCAGTACCATTTATACCAATAAGACCTATGTCAAAAACAACATCCTCACCATAAGTAACATTAGATACATTTATATACATATCTGGAGTAGCTTGATTAATTCTGAATGAAATTTCTTCCACACTAGCATTATAATTATTATTACCAGTAAAGTTAGCTATAAGCTCATACTCACCACCAGGAAGACCAGGTATAATTACAGAACCCCTATCATCAATAATATTGACAGTATAATTTTTACCATCAACAGTAATAATAACAGTACCATTTACATCATGATTTTTAACACCAGAAAGCTCAATATTAACAGTATGATCTTTACCATAATCATTATTATAAACAGTGATGTTCATACTAGTAATATTTGCTTTACCAACAGCAAACTGACCATTAGTAGAAACTAAAGTATAATTCTCATTACCAACGAAACTAGCAACAACATTATAATCACCAGCAGCAAGACCAGGAACAACTACAGAACCTTCACCATCAAAAACATTGACAGTATAATCTTTACCATCAATAGTAACAGTAACTTTACCATTTAAATCTTCATCGTTAATTCCGTTAAGATTTACATTAACAATAACATCATTACCATAAGTAATATCAGTTGCATCAACCTTAATAGACGGAGTAGCTTTACCAACATTAAATGAAGTCTTATTCATACTAGCATTATAATTAATATTACCCATAAAATTAGCAACAACATTATAATCACCAGCAGCAAGATCAGAAACAACTACAGAACCTTCACCATCAAAAACATTAACAAGATAATCTATCATCAACACTTACAACAAACTCAGTAACATTAACCTTACCAACATTAACCTTACCACTAGCAGAAACTACAGTATAATTCTCACTACCAGGATAATTAACACTAAATGCATATTCACCAGCACCAAGACCAGGAACAGTTAAACTACCTTTACCATCAACAACAGTAACCTCATAATCATTACCATTAATAGTAACAGTAACAGTACCATTTAAACCAGCATCATTAACACCAATAAGATCCACATTAACAACAACATCACTACCATAAGTAACATCAGTCGCATCAACCTTAATAGACGGAGTATCCTTACCAACATTAAATGAAGTCTTATTCACACTAGCATTATAATTATTATCACCAGCAAAGTTAGCAACAACATCATACTCACCAGCAGCAAGACCAGGAACAACTACAGAACCTTTACCATTAGTTATAGTAACAGTATAATCTTTACCATTAATATTAACAGTGATAGTATCATTTAATAATTCATTGTTAACACCAACAAGTGTAAAATCAACATTTACATCTTTACCATAAGTAGAATCATCCACAATAATATTAAATTCAGTTATATTTGCTTTAAATATAGTGAAATTCACAGTTTTATTAATGAAGCCATTATATTTATCATTTCCAGAATATGTAATATTAGCTGATTTAATATTTGCAGGATAAATGTCAATATTTAAATTAAGAATACCATCTTTTATAATTCCAGAATATTCTTTACCATCAATAATCACTTTTGCAGTACCACTAGCATCAGAATCAAATATTACCTGAATAACCTGATCTCCATAAGTAATATTATTAATAATAGTTTTTGTAATGTTTGTTTTATTATTATAAACAGTAGAATTTGAAATCATAGTATAATATGTATCATTTTTAAGTTGTGCTACTAATTTATAATAATATTCTGTTGGTAAACCAGATAACTCAACTATAATTTTACCATCAGCATCAGTAGTATAAGTTCTATTAAATATTAGATTATCATCATAATCAAATACAGTTACAATAACATCAATTCCTTCTTGGGTAAATCCAGTAGGTTCAGAATAACCTGGAACATTTCCAGTATTCATCACTCCATTAACTCCCCAATAAGTAAGATTATTTACATAAACATTATAATCAGTAAAAATACCATTAAATAGATTATTATTACCAGTAAATGTTATAACCATAGGAGATTTTGTATTATCAATAGTTAAACTTGAAGATTTAGCCTGATTATCCAATATAACTCCATTAGTTATATTTAAATTTCTATTTAAGTTGTAAATAGCACTTCCATTGTTTGCTTTTGAATTTTTAATATTAGAATTGTAAATATAACCATTTCTAACAGCATCCCAATAGATAGCACCACCTAAATTTGCAGTTGAATTAGTAAAATTAGAATTATAAATTTTACCATTATCACCAGCATAATAAATAGAACCACCAGACTCTCCACTACAATTAACAAAATTAGAACCATCTACAACACTATTAAATGAATCCACATATATAGCACCACCAGACTCTCCACTAGAATTAATAAAGTTAGAACTATTTATAGTACCTCCATATGCACTCAAATAGATAGCACCACCAATTTTTCCAGTAGAATTAATAAAAGTACAGTTATTTAAATTACCTTTTTTATAAAGAGAAGATGAAGAAAAAACTGCACCACCTTCATTACTAGCATTAGTATTAATAAATAAACAATTATTTATTTTAAAAGTTCCCCAAAGGTATAAGGAACCACCATTATCTGTAGAAGTATTAATAAATGTAGAATTCACACAATTTAAAATGTTTACTTGATTTATAGAAGATATAGCACCACCATTTGTAGAACTAATATTAACAAAGCTAGAATTTAATATATTTAAATGACTATATTCAATATTAATTGCACCACCATATATTTTAGAACTAACATTATTGAATTTGGAATTAACTATTTGTCCATTACTTTGTTTAATGTATATAGCACCACCATTACTAGAACTAGTTACATTAGTAAATGTACAATTATCTACATTAAAATCATTTGTTGAAGAAAAGGTTATAGTCCCACCATTAGAAGTACTTTTAGTATTAATAAAATTAAGATTACGAATTGTTACACTACTTGAAGTAATATCAAATACTTTCGCAATATTTAATCCATTAATTGTATATCCTTTACCATCAATTGTAATAGATTTTGAAATTTTTATTCCATTAATAAATGCAGAGTCAGTACTTGGATTATAAGTATAATTCTTAATAAGAACAATATTATTTCCACTATTTATTAAATCATTTAAATCTTTAAAAGATCCATCATTTTCTGCACCTAAAACAACAGGATCATTAACTGGTGTTTTAAGTATCTGATTATTAACAGAACCGTTAGATTTAACTGAATTAACATTATCATTTACTTCAATATCATTAACAGAATCATAATTACTACTTAATATACTTGACCCACTATTTACATTAGAATTTACTTCCAAAGAACCATGATCAATATCTGTTATATTATCATTTGCTGAAACAGTCCCTATACAAATACTTAATATAATAAGTAAAAGAGCAATACTTAATAATTTATTTTTGTTAAACATGATTTTCACCCCCCTTTAAACTAATTGTAAAAAACTGTACAAATATAATACAAATTATTTTACTTGAAAAAATATTACATTTTTAATACAGGGAAAATTAAAAATTAATAAAATTAATATATTAAAAAAATGCTTAAATTCACATTTTTAATTTTCCATTCCATTTAAAAATCTAATAAAATTATATATGTATTTATAATTTATATACAGCTAATACATATATAAGTTTTTCTACAAATCTTTAAAAATATAGTAAAAATAATAAAATCATAAAAAATCTAAATTTAATAATAAAAAACAATGAAAATAACTTAATAAAATAGAAAAATAATTAATAAATTAATTTATTTTCATTTAGATTCAGATACTAAATAATTATTATATAATAAATATAACATTAAAAATTTATTAAAACTATAAAATTAAATTTTCATAGAATTTAAAAAAATGAAACATTTACTAAAAACACGAAAAAGAACAACATAATATACATGAAAACTAAAAAAATTGATAGTTTAATAAAAAACATAAAATAGAAAAAAATAGTAATAAAAAACTAAACAATCTACTAAAAAATAATAGTATAAAATTAAACAATATTAACTAAAAAATAGAATTTTCTATAAAATTGAAATAAGCCCAATAATATCCTTATTAATTGAATCAAATACTTAATTTATTTAAAATATAAGAAATAAATAGATTAATGAATTTAAAATATTTAAATAAAATTCAATGTGGGGATACTAATGAGGAATTTAAATAGGGTTTATAATATTTTAATAAAAAATTCCAAATATCACCTGAATCTACTAATAGAAGGATTACTTATAGGTATTGTAGCAGGAATTGTTGTATCATTTTATAGATTTTCATTAATGAAATCAGAGAACATATTATATTATATTATTTCAATAGTTAAAGGAAATATTTATTATACTGTATTATGGTTTATTGCACTTATTATAATGGGACTTATAGTTGCTTATTTAATGAAGCTTGAACCGGATTCTAAAGGTAGTGGTATACCACAAGTAACTGCAGAGATTAAAGGATATATGAACCAATGTTGGTGGAGAGTTCTTATTACAAAAATAATTGGTGGAACTATTTCAACACTTGGAGGTTTATCACTTGGACGTGAAGGTCCTTCAATACAACTTGGTGCAATGGCGTCTAAAGGATTATCTAAAGTATTAAATACAAGCCCAACAGATGAAAATCGTTATATTCTTGCAGGTTCTGGTGCTGGTCTAGCAGCAACATTTAATGCTCCCCTTGCAGGATTACTATTTACTCTTGAAGAAATTGATTGTAGTTTTAATAGTAAAATTATTATTGTTGGATTAATAGCAGCATTTGTTTCTGATTTTATATCAAAATTAATATTTGGCCAATCTACAATATTTTCATTTGCTTCACCAGATATACCTTTAAATTATTATTGGTTACTTGTAATTTTAGGTATTATAATTGGATTTGCAGGATACATTTATAATAAAGGAATGACTGGTGCAAGTGCATTATGGAAAAAATATAATATTCCAATTGAAATTAGAGTTGTTAGTGCATTTTTAATAGCTGGTGTATGTGGATTTTATATTCCACAGATTCTTGCTGGTGGACATTCAATGATTAATATTCTAGAAATTGCAGTACCTTCATTATCTATTCTAATTTTATTACTTATAGGTAAATGGTTAATATCTGTACTTTCATTCTCATCAGGAGCACCTGGAGGTATTTTCTTCCCACTTCTTGTACTTGGTGCATATATTGGTGCAATTTTTAGTGCTATTGTAATTCCAATATTCCATCTTGATCCTATTTTTACATATAAAATTATTATTGTATCTATGGCTGCAATGTTTACTGCAACTGTTAGAAGTCCAATTACAGGAGTAGTTTTAATTGCAGAGATGACTGGTTCAGCACATAGTCTTGTAGCACTTATTATTGTAAGTATATTTGCATATATGATCCCTACAATATTAAATAACGACCCAATATATGATTCTCTTATGCAAAATCTTGTTAAAGATAATAAATGTAAATATAGTAAAGGAGTAAGACCTATACTTAACGAATATGCTATACCATTTGATTGTAAATTTAATGGTAAAAAAATCAATGAAATACCATTCCCAGAAACAGTACTTGTAGTTTCAATTATTCGTGATAATAAGTATATGATTCCAAATGATGATACATATCTAAAATATAATGATGAGTTATTCATTCTTATTGAATCAGAACGATACAATATAGATAATAAAAAGATTGAGAAACTTTTAAGTATTAATTAACATTAATTGTTAATTAATCATTTACTATTTTTAATAATATTAAATACTCATTTTACTAATTAAATTAAATACTTTTATTAAAAACAACTTTTTTTAAAAAATTTTAAATAATGAACAATTAATTTTAGAAATATTTAATAAAATAAACTTAAAATTGAATTAAAATTTTAACTTAAATTAGAAAACAATTAAAA
>NZ_MRCT01000218.1 GCF_002208625.1 Methanobrevibacter sp. 87.7 | reverse complement strand
TTTTATTATAATGCATTATTTGAATAAAAACAATGTTTTTATAATTAAAATTATATATTATTAAATAATTATTTATATTATTAAACTAATACATAATTTAGCTATTATTTTTTATATTAATTTTTGTGTGATTAAATGTTATATTTCAGAGGATGTACTGCAAGAGAAAGAGATTCTGATATTGAAGAATCTACAAAATATATTTTAGATAAAGCAGGTATTGATTATCATGTTCTTGATAATGAAGAATGTTGTGGATCTGTACTTTTAAGAAGTGGTTTTGAAGAAGATGCTCTTGATTTAATGAAAGAAAATATTAAACTTTTAGAAAATGAAGATTTAATTTTAACTTCATGTGCAGGTTGTTATAAAACATTAAGTGAAGATTATAAAAATCTTCTTGGTGTAGATTTAAATGTAATTCATATATCTCAATTTCTTAAAAAATTGATTGATGAAGGTAAGATTGAAGTAAATGATAATTTTTCTAATTTAAATGTAAGTTATCATGATCCTTGCCATTTAGGTAGGGCTTTAGAAGTATTTGATGAACCAAGGTATGTTATTGAAAAATATGCTAATCTTGTTGAAATGGAAAATAATCGTGAAAATGCATTATGCTGTGGATCAGGTGGTGGTGTAAAATCTGCATTTCCAGAAATTTCAAATGATATTGCTAAAAATAGGATTAAACAAGCAAAAGATACAGATTCTAATATTTTAATTAGTTCTTGTCCATTTTGTAAATTAAACCTTAATTCCAATTCAGATGATGATATGAAAGTTTTAGATTTATCTGAATTTGTTGCAAAAGCATTAAAACATGAAGATATTTAAAAATTTAAGTAATAATTTATAGGGCAGATAGTATGGATGAAAATGAAATTAAACAAATGAAAAAATCATTTAAAATGTTAAAATCTAGATCTAGTGAAATAATTAATAATCCTAGAACAAAAAAACTTCAAAAAAGAGTTCAAAAAATTCGTAAAGATGCTATTGATAATAATGATGAACTTATTGATGAGGTTAAAGAAAGTTTTAAAAGAAATGATATTGAGTATTATTTCGCAGCTGATGGTGATGAAGCAATAGATATAATGTTAAAATTAATTAATGAATATGATCCTGAAAATAAACTTGTAATTAAATCTAAATCTAATACAATGGGAGAAATTAATGGAAGACATAAACTTGAGGATAATGGAGTTAAAGTTGTAGAAACAGATTTAGGTGATAGATTATTACAACTTAAAAAACATGATAATAGACCATCACATAATACAGCTCCTGCAGCACATTTAAGTATTGGAGAAATTACTGATATTGTAAATAATGCTCTTGGTACAGATATTCCTCCTGTTCATCAAATTATTCTTGAAACTTGCCGTGCAGATGTATTAAAATATGTTAATAAAGCAAAAGTAGGTATTACTGGAGCTAATGCAATTGCAGCTGAAGATGGTGCTTTTACTATTGTTCATAATGAGTATAATGTTGCATATGCTATAAGTAGAAATCTTCATATTGTTCTTGCAGGTATTGATAAATTAGTTCCTACTGTTGAAGATTGTGTTTCAATATGTAAACTTGAAGCAGTTTATGGAACCGGTACACCAATTTCATCATATATTAATGTTGTTTCAGGACCATCAAAAACAGCAGATATTGAGAAAAAACTTTTAAAACCTATGTATGGTGCAGAAAGAGTTGTTGTTATATTTTTAGATAATGGTAGAAGTAAATCTATTGATGAATGTTTATGGTGTATTAATTGTGGTAACTGTGTAGTATCTTGTCCAGTTTATAATTCTGTAGGTAATGATTTTGGATTTAATTATTATCTTGGTGGACGTGGTATTGCAATGAGTAGATATCTTAATGAAAATGAGATAAAAGATGATGATAAATTGTATATGTGTACCTTATGTGGTATGTGTACTTTAAATTGTCCAGTTGCTACTCCAACTAATAAGATAATGGAAAAAATTAGATCTGAAACTGATTATCATATGAAACCACATAAACATATTAGAGATAATATTGAAACTAATGGTTCACCATATGATTAGTTTCATTTTTTAATGTTTTTTATAGCTATTTTTTTTCTTGTTTTTTATATTTTTTAGCTTTTTTTTAATGTTTTTTATAGCTATTTTTTTCTTGTTTTTTATATTTTTTCAATGATTTTAATTTTTTTATAGTTATTTTTCTTATTTTTAAATGTTTTTTAGTTTTTTCTGTCTTTTTTAGTATTTTTTTATTTTATATTTTTATTTTTTTAAAATTTTTTATTATTCCTATTTTTTAATATTTTTTCTATTTTTAAGTGATTTATTAATTATAAAAAAACTATTTATATTAAATAAGAT
>NZ_MRCT01000217.1 GCF_002208625.1 Methanobrevibacter sp. 87.7 | reverse complement strand
GTTTTAAATTAATTTATAAGATTATAATCTATAAATTTTTAAAAATAGTAAAATAAGTTCTTAGTTTAATCTTATTTTTTAAAAAGAATAAAATAGTGTTTATATAAAAAAATTAGAATGATTTACTATTTAAGTAAATCTTTAAATGGAATTTATTTGGATTATAGTTTTTTTAATAGATTAAGTATATTAAAAGTTTATTTATGGATTATAGTTTTTTTAATAGATTATTATACATTAAAAGCTTTAATTAATCAGATTATATCTTATAGCTTATTTTAATAGTAATATCTTGATGATCTTCCTAAACTATATGCTAAGTAGTATTTTCCCCATTGATTTTTATTCTGATTATTGTATTGATATGGTGTTCTATAATAATAATCATTATAACTATTTTCTTCTCTTTGACTATATTCATAGGAAACTGTAGCATGGGTTAATTTAGAATAAAATTTTTTTTCACTCATTGTTTGTTTAGGTGTGTTTTTTATCATTTCTTCAATATCTTGTGTTATATTTGAACCATTATATGATATACAATAGATTTCATCTTTAATTGGGAAATAAATGTATGTAGTATTATATTTTACTCCATCAATATTTCTTTCTTGATAAATAATTGAAGAATTATGTCCTTTTATGTTTTTATTTTTAATATAATGTGTATCTTCTGAGCTTGCATCATCACCATAACTAGATTTTAAGAAACTATCAGAATCTATATATCTTATTGAAAAAATAAACATATTCTTAATTGTATAATATTTACTATTTACTAGTTCACCATTTTCATATTGTGGTGCTAATTTGAAATTAACATTTTCAACTTTCTGAGTTTTCCAATCTGAACTATTTTCTGTAGCCGCAATTGGATTTAATGCTAAAATACATATTATAAATATTATAAGCATAATCAAATATTTTCTTTTAATTATAATATCCCCCTTAATAATTAATTTATAAATTTATTATTTAAATAGAGATTATAAATATTTTTAGTAAATTATTTTCAAATAATTTTACTATATATTTTTCTTTAATTAAATTATTGATCGATATCATTAAATTAACTATTTTTTTATTTTTTATAAAATAATTTTAGATATCTTTAATTTAATTATAATATTGTTCTTAATATATTTAAAATTTAATTTTAGGATACATCTTATTAGTATAAAATACACGTTTCTATTTGTTTATTAAATTTTAAATTTTTTATTTTAATACTTTTTAGTTTTCACATATTTTTTATGATTTTTTCGTATTTTTTAGTTTTTTTTATTTTTATTTTTAATATTTTTTAGTTTTACTAATTTTTATTATTTTTTATAACTTTTTATAGTATTTAAATTATTTATTTTAGTTTTAATTTGTAAATTTATCTATTTTAATAGTATTATTTATTTTAATTACTTAATAATCTGTATAAACTATTTTTTATCATATAAAATTTTAATAAGTAATGTATTTTAATTAGTTTTAATAAAATGAGTATTATAATATTTAATTTTACTTAATATTTTTAGTTGAAAATCTTTAAAACTGAAGTTTGCTAAAATTAATATATTAAATAACTTATAGGAGAAAAAACATGAGAATTTGTTTATATGGTTCTGGAAGTTCAAGTACAAATAGTAAGTACACAGAAGTATCTTACAAATTAGGTCAAGAAATTGCAGAAAGAGGTTATGAATTAGTATTTGGTGGTGGAGACACTGGAGTCATGGGTGCTGTATCAAAAGGTGTTATTGAGAACCATGGTAAAGTATTTGGAATTGCTCCTGAATGGATGAAAGAATTTGAAGGAATGTGTAAAGATTGCTTTAAATTTATACATACATCAACTATGGATGAAAGGAAAAATTTATTTTTAAAACATTCTGATGCATTTATTGTAGCTCCTGGAGGAATTGGAACTCTTGATGAGTTTTTTGAAATTTTTACTCTTAAAAAATTAAAAAGACATAATAAAAAAATTGTTGTATTTAATATTGAAGGATATTATGATACTATGTTAAATATGATTGATTTTATGATTGATCAAGGTACTATACCTAAAGATAATAAGAATTTATTCCATATATCAACATCTATTGAAGATATTTTTAATTATTTAGAAGATGCTGATTAGTTTTTATCATATTTTTAGGTAAAAATAATTAGGGATATTTTTTATTTAGTATATTATTAGGTAGAAATAGTTATGATTAGTTTTTATCATATTTTTAGGTAGAAATAGTTATGATTAGTTTTTATTTAGTATATTTAGGTAAAACTAATTATAATTGGTTTTATCATATTTTTATCTAAAAATTTTTAATTTTTATTTTTTTTATTAAATGCTTTTAGAAAAATTATTTAATTTTTAGATTACATATTAAAT
>NZ_MRCT01000216.1 GCF_002208625.1 Methanobrevibacter sp. 87.7 | reverse complement strand
ATCTATAATATTTCATAATAATATTAATAAAAATTATTATAAAGCTTATTTAAAATTTAAATAAATATAATTACAATTAATAAAAATTAAACCTTAAATTGTTTATTTATTTGATAAAAACCTATTATTATTAAAATTTATTAAATTAAAAACATGATATGAAAATAAATAACAATTGAACTATAATTTCCACATAATTTAATAAATAAATTTTAATTATTATAATATATACTAGAAAGAATATATAAATTTTATTATAAAAATGATTAAAACTATTTTTTAAGAAAATAAAGCTTAAAAATATAACAATCATTATTAAAATTAGATTAAAAATAAGTAAAAAGGAATTTTAAAAAAAATTAAGTAAAAAGCTTTTTATAATATGAAAAATTTATAGAATATCATTAAATGTAATTCGATAAATAAAAATTTAATAAAAAGTTAATTATAAAAAAGAATTTCACATATAACAATATAATATCGATTTCTTTTAGATAATTAAAAATTTAATATATATAAAACTAATTTAAACTAAATTTTTTATATTATTATATTGATAATAATCTCATATACCATTATATTAATAAATAAAAGTTTTAAATTAATAAATAATTATAAATTTTGTTTAAAATACTTTATATATAAATATCACTACATTTAATGAATATAATTAATTTTAAATGAATAAGGTGTAATAATGAAAAATAATAAAAAGCTTATTATTTTTGTACTACTTTTATTTGTTATCATAAACATTGGATGTGTAAGTGCTGCAACATCAAGTAATGACACAATTACTACTAATTCTAATTCTGTAAACATCCAAACTACAGACAACACTTCAACTGTCCTAAGTGAAGAGGTTGACACCCCTTCAACAATAGATGTTGATAACTCTATGAGTAATGCAGATATACAAAGTAAAATTGATGGTGCAAAAGATGGAGATACCATTAATTTTGCTAATGGAACATATGAAAATACAAATTTACTTATAAATAAAACTCTTATTTTAAATGGAAATGGTGCTACTTTAACTGGAGTACCTTCAAAAGGTTTAAGTCAAATTGAAAATGGTGCAGGAACCTATAAAGGAATTTTCTATATTGAAAATTGTAATAACACCATAATCAATGGATTCAATTTTATTGTAGATAATGCAAAATTAAATACTAGTGTCAATATGACTAATGATGGTGGAGTAAATACAACAACCCAATCTAATGTAGTTTTCCACAACACTAGTAATGTTAAATTCATAAATAACACTGTAAGTGGTGGAAGATACGGAATATTCGTAACTAGTGCATTTAATGGATTTAATAAAAATACTTTAATTGAAAATAACACTGTATCTAATGTTTTAGATGGTGGAATTGAATCATTTGGTTCTGAACATACAATTATTAGAAATAACATAATAATTAATCCATATAACCATGGTATTGATGTAAGACATGGAACTGGACCAAATTGTGTTATAGTTAATAATACTATATACAATGCTCAAGAAGGTATTTACTTAATGCATTCTGCAGGACATATCTGTGAAAACAATACTTTAAATCATTGTTCTGTTGGAATTACTTGTTTTGGATCAGCAAATATTAAAACTGATTATAATAATTTCACAAACAATACTATGATTGGATACATGCTTGCTAGTGGATACTCAAACATTACTATTGGTGGAAATGATGATTTCACAGGATTAAAATGGATACCTATGCCACCAACATTTACTTACAAAATTGTAACTGGTGACTCTAAAACTTTAGGTAATAGTAATGGAACCTACACTGATAGTGCATATGTTAGTAGAATAAACACTACAATCGTTGCTCCACAACAATTTGATCAATATGCTGTTGATTTCTACAATGGTGAAAGAGGAGGATACTTCACTGTTACTCTTAAAGACCAAAATAATAACACTTTAAGTAACAAACCTGTTCAAATTGGATTCAATGGTGTAATATACAATTTAACTACTGATGAAAATGGTATTGCAAAATTACAAATTAACCTTGCTTGGGCTGGAGATTATACCTTTGCAATTTGTTATTTAGGTGATGATCAATACAATGGTAGTTTTGTTGTTTCAAAAATCCATATTACTAAAAAAGCAGTAAGTTTAACTGTTCCATATAAATACACATTAAATACAAAAACTAAAGCAATAACTGTTACATTAAAAGCTACAGATTACAAAGGAACATATGTAAATGTAGCAAACAAAAAAGTTACTGTAACTGTAAATGGTAAAACTTACACTGGAACAACCAATGCAAATGGTGTTGCAACTGTTAAAGTTTCAATAAATAAAAAAGGAACTTACACTGTAACTACCAAATTCACTGGTAATAATGTTTACCAAGATAAAACAACAACTTCTAAAATTAGAATTTACTAAATAAATTATTAAGATAAGTTTAAATTAATTTAACTTATCTTATTTTAATATTTTAAGGTATTTTTATAAATTATATTAACAGTATTCCAAAT
>NZ_MRCT01000215.1 GCF_002208625.1 Methanobrevibacter sp. 87.7 | reverse complement strand
ATTTAACAAATTTTTTAATTATATTTCTAAAAATATTTTAATTTTAAAAAATCTTTTTAGATTGTAATCAAAAATTTTATTAAATCTTAAATTAAACTATTTTATGTATAAATTTTATTTTAATAATTTATTTTTATTAATTAAATATTTAAACAATTTTTAGTATGTAAAGTTTAAATTTTACTTAGATAATTATATAAAAATAATTATTTAGAATTTAACTTTTATTTAATTATTATATTTTGGAAGATAATCTGTAGATTGTCTTTTATTTATATTACTATGTTAAAATGGACATTTAAGCTTATTAGCAGACTTTTATGTCTTACTTACTTGTATTAATATGTAGACGTATTCTGTAGATTGTCTTTTATTTATATTAGTATGTTGAAAGTATTTGGTAGATTTAAGTTTTTATATTATGTTTTGAAAGTTATGTATAATTTTTATTTATATAATTAAAGAATTTTATAAAATTTAAATTTTATTAATATAATAAATTTAGAGAGTTATTTTAAATAAATAATTTCATTGTTTAATATATTATTAGTGATTATTTGGTGTAATAATGGATATTGAAGGATTTGTAAGATCTAGACTTAGTGAAGGTCAAAATGAAGGAGAATTAAAAAATATTCTTGCAGAAAGAATTAGGGAATATAAAGATATAAGTGAAGAACATTCTCTTTTAATGGCTCAAAGTGTTATTGATGAGGTAAACACAACACTTAAAATTAAAGATAGTGATGATGAATTTTTAAAAGATATAATAAGAATACCTAAAGCAAATGTTGGAATGGGTCAAATGGGTGTAGGTTCCCGTGGAGCAGGTGATTTCTTTGTACATAGAAGAATTGCACAAATTGTATCAAGTACAAACACTGCTTCAGAAGTTAATCCATCAGCTCAAGATGATGGTGGTGTAGTAAAAGTTAAATCTAATAATGAGGATATGTATGTTACTACTGCTGTTGATGGAGTACACTCAAGACTTAGTGATTATCCATTTTTAGGCGGGTTCCATGTAACACGTGCAACTTTAAGAGATGTTTGTGTAATGGGTGCTGATCCTGTAGCTATTTTAAGTGATTTACATCTTGCAGATGATGGTGATGTAGGTAAATTATTTGACTTTACAGCAGGTGTATGTGCAGTATCTGAACTTCTTGATGTTCCACTTGTAGCAGGTAGTACACTACGTGTTGGTGGAGATATGGTTTTAGGTGATAGATTAGTAAGTGCTGTTGGAAGTGTTGGTGTAAGTCCATATCCACCAACTGCAAGAAAAGGAGCAACTGATGGAGATATTATATTAATGACTCAAGGAGCTGGTGGAGGAACTATAACTACTACTGCATTATATAATGGATACTTTGATGTTGTATGGGACACATTAAATGTTGACTTTGTAAAAGCATCAAATGCATTATTTAATAATGATCTTGTTAAAGATATTCATGCAATGACTGATGTTACAAATGGAGGATTACGTGGAGATGCACATGAAATATCTTCAACTACTGGTGTAGGTTTAGAATTTAACCATGAAAAAATCAAAAGTCTTGTAGCTCCTAATGTATTAAATATGTTAGAAAATTTAAATATTGATCCTCTTGGAGTCTCTACTGATTCATTAATGTTAATTGTACCTCCTGAAATTTCTGATGAGGTTATTAAAACTGTTAAATCAGTTAATGTACCTATTGATATTATTGGTAAAGTAGATGATGAAGGTAGTCCAAGACTTGTTAATGAAGATGGCTCTGTTGAAACATTAACTCCATTATTTAGAGAAGCTGCTTATACTAAAATTAAAAAATTAGTTGGAGATACTACTCCTGAAGATTTTGAAATTATGAAAGATAAAGTTCAAAAAGCAGCTAATAGTGCAATAGATAAAAAAGATAAAGTTATTGATTATATTTTAAATAATCGTCAATAGTTATTTATAGTAATTAATTTATATTAATTACTTTTTTTATTAAAATGTTAGTTAAAAAATTTATTTTAGATAAAATGGATTTTATTCAATTGTTGATGGTATTTTAGCTATTTTATTAATTTTTATTGTAATTTTTGCATTCAATATCAGTGTTGATTTAAATACTGTAAATTCTAATTCTAAAACTTTAAGTAATTATAATACTGCAGAAGATGTTTTAGAATTAATATCTGAAGATAATACTTTAAATTCTATTTACTATGAACTTGAAAGTTCAGATAACTTAGATAATGCATCACTTATTTCTCAAAAGTATTTTAATGAAACTATTCCTAATGAAAATTATATATTTACAGTTAATGGTAAAACTTTATCATCTAATATTAATTCTAAGTCAGATAATTATAATTCTGCTTCAAGATATATTAATGGTTATTTGTTTTGTTTAGTTGTTTTTTAGTTTTTTTGAGTTTTATGGTGGTTATTTGTTTTGTTTAGTTGTTTTTTAGTTATTTAATGTTTATTTTAGTTATTTATAAAAATTTTATATTTATTTTTTATAGAGCTTTT
>NZ_MRCT01000214.1 GCF_002208625.1 Methanobrevibacter sp. 87.7 | reverse complement strand
TATTAATATTTTTAAATATTTTTGGAAAAATATATATTTTTTTAAAAATTAAGACATTTTAGATACATATGTATATTTTATAAAAAAATATTTATACAGTTAATAATTTATAATATAAAAATATCAAAAGTTTTATATATTTTAAAATAGTTATAAATAAATGGTGTAAGATTTATTCTTATACTACTTAGAATGATTATAGGAAATCATACATATTCACCCCCTTAAACGTATGTTTTTTTTTAAAAAGTATATTAAACCTTTTTTTATTTCTATAATCATTCTTTTTTTTATTTATAACTATTTTTAATTTTTAACTTAATTTTTAATAATTTATACTTCTTGATAATCATTTTATAAATGTTTATTCAAATTTAATCTAAATATAATATTAAATTTATTATTTAAACTATAATAAAGACTTAAATTAATATCAATATAAATTAAATCAATATTTTTCTAAAATAAAAAATATTTAACTTTTTTAAAATATCTATAAAACTTAATAGTTTGAATAAACTAGAATAAAATTAATATTTATTAAAAAACATAATATAAATTTAAA
Source organism: Methanobrevibacter sp. 87.7 (assembly GCF_002208625.1). Taxonomy (GTDB): domain Archaea; phylum Methanobacteriota; class Methanobacteria; order Methanobacteriales; family Methanobacteriaceae; genus Methanarmilla. Next base: position 1,953 of record NZ_MRCT01000214.1, on the reverse strand, counting down.
ACTTATATTTAATAAAAAAAATTCAAGGACTTAATATAATGGCAACTAAAGTAAAATCTCCTGATAATTTACCTCTTAAACCTGGTGTTTACATTATGAAAGATGTAAATGATAATGTAATTTATGTAGGTAAATCTAAATCTTTAAGAAAAAGAGTAAAATCTTATTTTAAAGATAAAAAGGATAGACCAAAAACTTATGTTTTAATGCAACATTTTAATTCCTTAGAATATATTGTAACTACTTCTGAAAAAGAAGCTTTAATATTAGAGGCTAATTTAATCAAAAAATACATGCCTAAATATAATATTCGTCTTAAAGATGATAAAAAATATCCATATGTTAAAATAACTAATGAGGATTTTCCAAGATTAATATTAACACGTAATATATCTAAAAATGGAACATATTATGGACCTTTTACTGATGTAAAATCTGTACGTTCTACTGTAAAATTCCTTAAACAATTATTTAAAATTAGAACTTGTAAAAATATGGATGGACCATGTTTAAATTATCAGATTGATCTTTGTTATGCACCATGTGATGGTAGAATAAGTAAAGAAGAGTATCAGGAAATTATTGAAAAAATTGATTTATTTTTCCAAGGAAGATATAATGATATTTTAAAAAATCTTAAATCTGAGATGAAAGAAGCAAGTAATAATATGGAATTTGAAAAAGCAGCAGTATTAAGAGATCAAATTAAGTCTATTGAAGAAGTTATGGTTAAACAATTTGTTGATGAATTAGATGATGGTCTTGATCAAGATGTTATTGCTTCATCAGAAAATGAAAACACTACAATTATTGTTGTTTTATCAATTAGAAATGGAAAAATAATCTCTAAAGATGATTATTTAATGGATAATACTAAAAATCAAGACATTTCTGAAATATTATATAGTTTTATACAACAATATTATGGTATTAATCGTCATATACCGAAAGAATTAATTATTGAAGATAAAATTAAAGATAAAGATTTAATCATTGAATGGTTAAGTGATTTAAGAGGAAATAAAGTTAAAATTACAAATCCTCAAAAAGGTAGAAAACTACGTCTTATTCGTATGGCAAGAGGAAATGCAGATATTATTAAAAAACAAAAAGAAAAAGTTAATGATTCACTTATAGAACTTCAAAATTATCTTAAACTTAAAAATGTTCCACATGTTATTGAAGGTTATGATGTAAGTAATATTTCAGGTACTTTACAAGTAGGTTCTAAAGTTAGTTTTTTTGATGGAGAACCAAATAAAAAACAGTATAGAAGATTTAGGTTGAAAACTCCAGGACCTAATGATTATGGTATGATGAGAGAGTTACTTACAAGAAGATTTGAATCATTAGTTAATGAAGAGGATTATAAAAAACCTGATTTAGTACTTATTGATGGTGGTAAAGGACAATTACATATTGCTGTTGAAGTATTAAATGAATTAGGTTTAAGTGATATACCTGTTATTGGTCTTGCTAAAGAATTTGAGGAAGTTTTTGTTCCACAATCTAATCAACCTATTATAATTCCACATAATAAGGAATCTTTACATATTCTTCAAAGAGTAAGGGATGAAGCACATAGATTTGGTGTTACATACCATAGAAAATTACGTTCAAAAAAACTTACTGAATCTGAACTTGATAATATTCAAGGAATTGGTAAAAAACGTAAATTAAATCTTTTTAAAGAATTTGGTGATATTGATTCCATATCTAAAGCTACTGTTGATGAACTTAGTGATGTTGAAGGAATGAATAAGAAAGTTGCTGAAAATATTTATAATTATTTCCACGATTAGTATATGTATCTATTAATTGTAGTTTGATTATAAATTTTTTAATTATTTTTAGTGTATTATTAGGTAATTATTTGATTATTTTTTAATTATTTTTAGTGTATTATTAGGTAATTATTTGATTATTTTTTAATTCCTTTTTTCTAATAAAAAT
>NZ_MRCT01000213.1 GCF_002208625.1 Methanobrevibacter sp. 87.7 | reverse complement strand
TAAAAACAAAAAAAATAACTAAAAATCCAATAAAAAACGATAAGAATCAAATAAAAACAAAAAAAATAACTAAAAATAAAAAATAAGTAAAAAAAAATTTAAAAATTAAATAAAAAAGTAAAACTATTCATAAGGTTTAGATTTTACTTTTTTATAATCTATTGTTTTAGTGTTTTTTGGTTTAGCAGAATAATATCCTTCAAAATATTTTGATTCATACATAACTTTTACAAGATCATCATAAACATCATATTCATCACTTACAACAACTATATGTGCTGGAGGATGAATACCTCTAATTTTAGATATAGCTACAGTAGGATTTTCTTTAATTGAGAAAATTGTAGCTACATTTGATGTATTATTAATCTTAGCATTTAAAATGTTTGAAACAATATCATCTGCTTTTTTTGAATCTAAAGCTTTTGGTTTTGATGTTAAATGTAATTCAGCATGTTTTTCAACATCAGATATAGCATTTAGAATTTTTAAATTATTTTCGCCCCTTATTAATATTAAAGCCATGTAATCCCTTCTTAAAAGATAAATAAAAGAAAAAAATTATTTTCTCTTAGATTGGAAAGATTTAAGAAGTCTTCCTCTGAATACTACTAATATTATTATAGCAATACCAATTACTGTTTGAATAGCACCAAGAATATTAAGTAAAAATGTATTTACAGGTAAATCCCATGGTGGTGATGTTCTACCATCTGGTAATGCAGTATAATAAACACCAACAGATTTAGCATTTTTATTAACATTTATATCTTTAGCTTCAACATGATTAACACCTACAATAATTCCGTTGTTAATGTTTTTATTAATTGCTTCTGCAATCTTAGTAGAACTATAACCATTCTTTTGAACAGCATATTGAACAACTTCCTTAGTAGTTTCAGATAAACCTTGTTCATCAGAACCATAGGTGTAAACATTAGCATTAGAATCACTAACTGTAATCGCTTGTTCTAGAGCATCATATGCATATTCTACTTTAAGCTTAGTTCCATCATATGGACATACTTGATAACTATCTGCTTTAGGATAAGCAACAGACCATCCACAGCTTTCACAAACCTTAGCATAAGGTTGACTCATATCGTAACCTTTCTCATTTAATTCAGATGGTGTAAACATATCTCCAGTAGTAATACCACAGAATAAATTATCTGCACCTCCACCATAAACTTCACCAGTTTGAGTAGATACCATTCTGAAAACAGAACCCATAATATGAGTTGCAGAATATCCATCTCTTAATTCTTTAGCAATTTCAGTTGCAATTGCTTTTCTGTTTGCAGCTGCTCCTCCTCCAGCACCGGGACTATCTCTTAAGTGAATAATAGCTCCTTTTTTACCTGGAGGGATATAAGCTAAACCACTAGAATATGGAGTTACAGTGTAAGATCCATTATCTTGTTCTACAATAACATAAGCATCAAAAGAACCACCTACAGCCATACCAACTTTTGGACCACCAACAATTGCCCTCATTCCAGAGTAGGAACTAGCAACAGATGCAGCTGAAGATGCACTACCTCCATTTTCAATATTTGCTAATGATTCACATACCATTTTCAACCTTAAACTATCATCTTCACTTTCACCACCAGAAAGTACAGCATATTGGTGTTTAGTTGACATTACAAAGGTAGATTGAAACATGTTTTCTTCAAAAGATAAACTTCCTGCAGCTGCACCATTAGGATCATTACCAGAAGGATCACTAATAATAATACAGTTACAAGTAGCAGATACAGCACTAGCAGAAACTAAAGCAATAGCAAGACATAATAATATAAATATAATCCTTGACCTTTTCACTTTATCCCACCTATTTACTTGAATTATAATTACTAGTTAAATTAGAGCCTAAATTTACTCTAGAGAAGTCTTCTACTACAGTAACAGTTACAATACCTGTTTGATTATCTATTTTAATATCAACTGCAGTAATAGGTTGTGCTGTTGTACCTGGAATAGTAGAACTTTTAGCATACGTCTTAGCATCGGCCACAGCCTCTGAAAGAGGTAGTGTTCTTTTTGTAGTATGTAACATACTTCCATCAATATAACTTCCTTCCCTTAAACCAGAACTTGCAACATTATCTTTAATTGTTTCTAAAGGAATTACATCATTTCCTTTAATTTGAACTCCGGTAATAGGGATACCTTGTTCTTGTTGTATAGTTGAAGCATATGCTACATAAGTTAATACTCTTCCAGAGAGAATAAGTAGAAATGCTAATAATAATATCATTAAAGTATCTCTTCTCACTTTTATAAGCATGAATTTCACTTCACTATAGATGCAAATATAAATCTACATCAATTATTAAATAATAAATTACCTAAAAACTAGATTTTAGAATAATTCATACTATAAATAAGAATAAAAATCTTATTTAAAATGTTTAAAATATTATAAATAAATTAAAACCAAAATAGACAATTAAAAATCATCTTAAATTAGTATAATGTAAACATATATTATTTACAATATAAATATTAATTAGTTAATTATCATTTATAATATTAACTATATTT
>NZ_MRCT01000212.1 GCF_002208625.1 Methanobrevibacter sp. 87.7 | reverse complement strand
ATAATATAAATAAATTAAGAAAAAATAAAAAATTAAAATATAATATTAAAATTATATCAAAAATCCATAAAAGTATAAAAAAATCATAAAATAAAACGTATAAAAAAAATCAATAAAAATATTGATTTTATAAAAATTAATCCAAAATTAAGTAAATAATTATACAATTACTAAAAATTATAGAAATCTTAAATAAAATATTAAGAATAATGATTTAATAGAAATAATAAATTTTAATAATATTAAGAATATAAATATATTATAATATATTATAAATTTATAACGATAGGTGAATATATGGTTACATATTCAGAAACTGGTGTAGATATTGATCTTGAAGCACTTACTGTTTCAAAATTAGCTTCAAAATTAAAACCAACATTAAATAATAGAGAAGTATTAACTGAAAGTGGTCATTTTGCTGCTTTAGTACCATTAGGCGATAAAGCAATTGCAATGAGTACTGATGGAGTAGGTAGTAAAATTTTAATTGCTGAAATGATGAATAAATATGATACCGTAGGAATAGACTGTATTGCTATGGTTGTAAATGATATTCTTTGTGTAGGTGCTGAACCAATAGCACTAGTTGATTATTTAGCAGTAGAAAAACCAGACCCAGATAGAGCTGAAAAAATTGCAGAAGGTCTCGTAAAAGGTGCTGATGAATCAAATATTGCAATTATTGGTGGAGAAACTGCATCTTTACCTGGTATTATTAAAAACTTTGATTTAGCAGGAACTGGTATTGGATATGTTGATAAAGATAAAATTATTACCGGTTCAGAAATTGAAGAAGGAGACATATTAATTGGTCTTAGAAGTAGCGGTATCCATAGTAATGGTTATAGTTTAGCAAGAAATGCTATTTTTGATAAAGCTGGACTTAATATAGATGATCCATTACCAACTAATCCAAATATAACTGTTGGTGAAGAATTATTAAAACCAACTAAATTATATGTTAAACCAATAGTTAACTTATTAAAAAAAGAATTCAACATTAAAGGATTAGCACATATAACTGGTGGAGGTTTCACAAATCTTAATAGACTTAAAGATGGAATTGGTTTTAAAATTGATACCTTACCTGAACCACAAGATATTTTTAAATTTATTTATAAACAAGATGTACCACTTAAAGAAATGTATAAAGTATTTAATATGGGAATTGGTTTTGTTGTAATAGTTTCTCCTAAAGAAGCAGAAAATGTTTTAAAAGAATTAAATAAAACTACAGAAGCTTCCATTATTGGTAAAGTTATTCCTGAAGAAAAAATTATAATTAAAACATTTGAAGGAACTGAAATAGAATATTAAAATACATTAAATACAATAATTTCAAGTGAATAAAATAAATTACAAATTTTTAATTTTTTAAATAAAAATCAAATTTAACAAGGTGTGCTTATGAAAATAACTACAGAAAATGAAAAGAATTTAGTAAATCAAATATTAATAAATTTAGGAGTTAAAGAAGAAGATGCAAATTTAGTAACAGAAGTAGTACTTGATGCTGACTTAAAAGGATTTTCTTCACATGGAATTGGAAGATTCCCACAATACATTAAAACCATTGATGTTAACAATATAAAAATTAATGGTGAAATTGAAATTGAAAGAGAAACTGAATCAATTGCAGTAATCAATGGTCACAGTTTATTTGGTCAAATTGTAGCAACAAAAGCTATGAAACTTGCAATAGAAAAAGCTAAAAAAACAGGAGTTGGAATCGTAGGAACCCATAATTCAAATCACTTTGGAGTTACTGGATTTTATTCGGATTTAGCAGCAAAAGAAGATTGTATTGGAATTACATTTGCAAATACAGAACCAGCAATTGCACCATTAAATGGTAAAAAACCAATCATCGGTACTAACCCAATTGCAATAAGTATTCCTAATGATGAAACATACATTACTACAGATATGGCAACTTCTGCTTCAGCTAGAGGAAAATTAATAGAAGCTCAAAGAAAAGGTCAAAGTATTCCACCAAACACTGCATTAGATAAAGATGGTAATCCAACAACTGACCCATCAGAAGCTTTAGAAGGTTCTATATTAGCATTTGGTGCACACAAAGGTTATGCATTAGCATTTATGATTGAAATTCTTTGTGGACCATTAGTAGGTGCAGATGTAGGAACAAATGTAAAAGGTACTGCAAATTGGAGAGAAAATTGTACTAAAGGAGATTTATTTATTGCAATCAATCCAGATAAATTTGTAGGTATTGATGCTTTTAAAGCTGGAACTAATGAATTCATTAAACAAATAAGAGATGCAGATAATGGATTTGTTCCAGGAGATATTGAAGTTAAAAGATTAGCTGAAAACAAAGAAAATGGAATTGAAATTGATACAAAATTATATGATCAATTAAAAGAAATTTGTGATGGTTTAGATATTGACATTACAAAATATATAAAAGAATAAATTATTAAATCAATTTAATTCTAACAATAGAAACTATAAATAAATTATTAAATTAATTTATTTTCTAATTTTTTTATTTTATACAAAAAACTACTTTTAGAATATACTTTTTT
>NZ_MRCT01000211.1 GCF_002208625.1 Methanobrevibacter sp. 87.7 | reverse complement strand
ATAAAATAATATAATTTATTAAAAATTTAGTTTAATTATATTATATAATATTATAAATATTGACTTGCTACAATAGATTGACCTAAAGAAACAGATCCATCACCACAACAGGAATTATCATGTTGTATGAAATTATATCCTGCATTTTCTATAATATTTTTACAAGTTAAAGTGATTTCTTCATTATAGAAAACACCACCTGTAGCTCCAATATCTTTAATATTTTTATCTTCTGCAGCTAATATAGCTATTTTACTAAGACCTTCTGCTATAGCTCTTTGTGCAGCAGATGCAATTTCTTTTGTTTTTTCGTTTTTGTTTTTAAGATTAATTACTTCTTCTAATATACTTGTTGTATCTAAAATATATCTATTAGATTTTTTATAGATATTTATTGGAATATTTAAATCTTGATTAGCACCATATGCTGCAGATTCTAATTTCATACTAGCTTCTCCTTCATAGCTACGTGAACCACAAATATTTAATGCAGTAGATACAGAATCTAATACTCTTCCAGTACTTGTACTTATTCCAACATTAAGATTAGAGTTAATTTGTTTTACAAGACTATTTATTTCTACTGAACCATAATTAAAGTAATTTTTATAGTTTTTATTCATTAAGTTAATTATATCTTCCGTATTTGTTTTTTCATCATTTAATAATATAGACATTAACATTCTTGCAGGATATTTAGTACATAAATCTCCACCAGGCATTTTTTGTTCTTGAAGTGAACCAAGTCTTTCATAATTTTTAATATCTGTATATAATATTTCTCCACCCCAAGCTGTTTTATTATCTCCATAACCTACTCCATCTGCTGCAATGAATATTAATTCATCAAGATTATTATCATTTGCAAGGTTAATTCCATGTGCATGGTGGTGTTGAACAGGTATAAGTGGTGCATTAAATTTTTTAGAGTATTCTTTTCCAAGTTTTGTTGTAAAAAATTGTGGATGCATATCACATGCAATTAAATCAAAATCTTGTGTTTTTGTAATAATCATCATATGTTTAATAGCATCTTGTAAAAATTCATATGTTTTATATTTATTTGTATTACCAATATGTTGTGATACATATGCAAGACCATGATTTAATATAGTAAATGTTACATCAAGTTCTGGACCAAGAGCTAATATATTTTTATTGTTTATATTCTCATTTAATGCTTTAATTTTACTTGATATTTCATATGGTTCTGGAGTATATCCTCTTGAACGTCTAATAAATGAAAGTTTATTATTTCTATATTTAATAACTGAATCATCGCAGCGATTTATGATTTTTCTATTGTGTATTAATGCATAATCATATATTCCTTCAAGATTATTTAGTATACTTTCATTATCAATCATCATAGGTTCTCCAGGAATATTAGCAGAAGTCATAATATATGCTAAATCTCCATTAATTTTTTCATTTTCAATAAATAAAAGATGATGTAATGGTGTATAAGGTAACATTATACCTATTGTATGTAATCCAGGTGCAACTGAATCTCCAAGATTATAATCTTTACTTTTTTTACATACAACTATAGGTCTTTGTCTTGAGTTTAAACTTTCTTTTTCAAGTTGACTAATATCTGCATATTTACTAGCATTTTTAATATTGTGTGACATTACTGCAAATGCTTGAGAAGGTCTATTTAATCTAGATCTTAATTTTTCTACAACTTCATTATCACTTGTTTTACAAACAAGATGTGTTCCACCAATTCCTTTTAAAGCTATTATATTTCCTTCATCAAGTAATTTTATAGTTTCTTTAATTAGATTATCATTTTCAATTAGATTTTTATCTGAATCATATAATTTAAGTGAAGGTCCACATTTACTACAGCACATTGCTTCTGCATGGTAACGTCTATCTAATGGATTTTTATATTCTTTTTCACATTCATCACATAGTGGAAATTCATCCATACTAGTTTTATCTCTATCATATGGTACAGATTCAATTACTGTAAAACGAGGTCCACAATCACAACAAGCATTAAATGGATAATAATATCTTCTATTATTAGGATTAGTAATTTCTTCAAGACATTTGTCACATGTTGCAACATCTGGTGGAATAACTGAACTTCCACTATAATTATCTGAACTTTTAAGTATCTTAAAATCAGTATATTTTTTATCTGAATCTATCCATTCAAGTTGGAATTTTTCTATTTTAGCTATTGGAGGAAGTTCATTGTATAAAATTGTTTTAAATTCTAATATGTCATTTTTATTTCCTTGTAAAATTATTTCTACAATATTTCCAAGGTTTCTAATACTTCCATTTAATTTTAGTTTACTAACTATTCTGTATACTGTTGGTCTAAATCCTACTCCTTGAACTATTCCTGAAACTAAAATTTTACTTGTTACCATTATTATCACAAAATTAATCTTAATTTAATAAATATCTTACATTTTTACTTTTAATATTTTAATTTAATACTTGTTTAATTCAATAAATATTATAATTTTTTAGTTTTAATTATAGCTATTTTTAATAATTAACATAGTTTAGTAAAAATATTTCTTATTTATTTTTATAAGTGTATATC
>NZ_MRCT01000210.1 GCF_002208625.1 Methanobrevibacter sp. 87.7 | reverse complement strand
TTTGCTTTATTATTTATTTTTTTATCAATTGAAAATTAATATTTAATTGAAAATATATTTAATATTTTTTATATTTTATTATTTTATTTTGATTTAATCAAATCATTTTTTAATTAAATTCCTTGATATTATTTAATATATTATATTAATATATCTAAATATACATGAGATTATAATTTTTCTATATTTTTAATTAAAAATTTTAAAATATTTAGTAAAAAATAGTTTTCATATAAAAAATTTAGATTTATTAGATCTGTTTTTTAAAATTTATTAGATTTTTATTTATTTTAAAAATCCAATTAAAATAAGTGTGTTTTAAAGTATGAATAAATTATAGAAATCTAGTTTAGTATAAATTAAGTTTTAAATTATTAGTTTAATATATAAATTTGTTTAGTATAAAATAAGTTTTAAATTATTATGTTATTATAGAAATTTAATTTAATGTAAAATAAGTGTTTATTAAAATTTGATTTATAAAAAAGTTAAAAAAAGAAAAAATAAGAAAAAATTAAATCTAGAAGTATCTTTCGATAATTCCTTCTAAGATTTTAGCATGACGTCCTTCGTCTTTGGAACTTTCTCTGAAGAAATCAGCTGCATCTTCTAAATCTGCTGCTTTAGCTTTTTCAGAAGCTTCTCTTTTTTCTACATTAGCTTTTTGTTCACCATCTAACATCATGTCGATATTTTCTTTTAATGTTGGTTTGATTACAGCATTCATTTCAGCAAATCTTGCTGCATGTTCTGCTTCTTCCCATGCAATTCTTTTGAAAACTTCAGCTAATTCGCCGTAACCTTCTCTAGATGCTTGTCTAGACATTGCTAAGTACATACCTACTTCTGCGGTTTCTCCTTTAAAGTTTCCTGCTACATCTTTTTCTACGTCAGTACCTACTGTAGTACCAATTTTATGAATATATTTTACCATTATATTACCTCACATAAATATATGTACTTTATATAACTTAAAGTTTTTTAAATTTTTTATTTTATTTTATGATTTTATAGTGATAATTTACTTGTTTTTTTAGTAAATTTATCTATAAATTTAATAATTTTTTAATTGTATGGATTAAAAATTATTATATAAAAAATAGTTTAAGAGATTAAATTAATCTCTTAATTACATCTATAAATCAAGTTTTTTAGCTTCTTGAACTAATTTTCTACCTAATTCATAGCTGTCTAATTTTTCATCTTCAGTTGGGATGTAGTAAATTTCATCAGTGTCAATAACATTGAATCCACAATTGTTTAATTCATCTTTTAAGAACTCAACAGTTCCACCTTTACCTCCCATTGATCCGAAAGTAACTGCTGGTCTTTCAAATCCTGTTCTATTAAAGTGTAAACCTTTTAAGTAGTACATTAAGTCTCCAAGACTTGGGTATGGTGCATCGTTAATGGTTGGTGCTCCAATTGCTACAGCTTTACTTGTTAAAATACTTTTTACGATTTCACTTCTTTCATCTTCATGTAAGAAGAACATTTCTACATCGTAACCTTCTGCCATTGCACCTTCAGCAACTTCATGTGCCATTGTTTGGGTAGAGTAATGCATTGTATCATATACGATAGTAACTTTATCTTCAGCAGCTTTTCCAGTTGCCCAGTTACTGTATGCATTAATAACTTTCATTGGGTCAGTCCATATTTGACCGTGTGAAGGAGCAATCATTTTAATTTTATCAAGTAATCCAAGGTCAATAATTTCATTGAATTTTTTAAGTACTAAATTTGAAAGTGGAGTGATTAAGTTTGCATAGAATTTTTGTGCTCCATCCATAAGTACTGCTTCTGGAATATCTGTATCGAGTCTTTTTGAGAAGCATAAATGTTGACCAAATGCATCGTTAGGGAATAAAATTCCATCTTCAACGAGTAAGGTAAACATACTGTCTGGCCAATGGAGTAAGAATGCATCTAAAAATGCTAAAGTTCTTCCACCAATTTCTAAACTATCTCCAGTTCCAACAGTTTTGAAATCTGCTCCTTCTAATTTAGGATAATGTTTTAATAAACCTTTTACAGCAATTTCACTACAGTAAATTGGTGCTTCAGGGAATCTTTTATGTAAGTCATATAAAACTCCACTGTGATCTTTTTCAATATGGTTTTGTATAATGACGTCTACTTTTACATCTTTTCCTTCTTGTTCAAATGCATCATCAAGACGTGCCATAATTTCTTCAGTTTTACCTGGATATGCGTTATCAATTACAACGTTTTTATCTTCACCAAATACGAGGTAAGCGTTGTAAGTTGTTCCATCTAAAGTGTATCCGTGGTAAGTTCTAATATCCCAGTCGATTACACCTATCCAGTATACTCCATCTGCAATTTTTTGAGCTTTAGCTTTCATAATATCACATTATTTAAATTTAATCTTATGTTCGTTACATTCCGAACATTATTTATAGATAGTTAAACATATTATATAAATGTTTTTGTTAGTATATTGTTTTTATTTTTTATAAAGTTTTATATATATAATAAAAATTTTAAAAAATCATATTTTTATAAAAATATTATGAATTTCATAATTTATTTAGAAATACTTATAT
>NZ_MRCT01000209.1 GCF_002208625.1 Methanobrevibacter sp. 87.7 | reverse complement strand
TTATTATATAGATTATTTTAAAATTAGTTGTTTTTTTTAGTTTTATTATAAATTAATGAAAAATAGTATTTTTGTTAAATTTAAAAAATTATTTATAATAAATTAGTTTTTTAATATTTAATTTAAAAATTTTTAAAAAAAAGAAAAAAATAGAGGAATTATTGTAAGTAGGTTTCTGCTAATGCAGTTACACCAGCACCTGCTTCTACATCAATTCCAGCTTCGTTTAAAGTCATACCTAATGCAGTAAAGGTTATAGCTAATTCTTTATAATTAGTTGAACCCATATGTCCTATTCTGAAGATTTTACCTTTAAGATGATCTTGTCCTCCAGCTAATTGGACACCATATTTATTTAACATAGTACCTCTAATTTCATCATCAGTTTTTCCTTCAGGCATTTTTACTGCAGTTACAGTACAGGATGCATGTTCTTCTTCTGCAAATAAGTCAAGACCTAATGCTTTTACTGCATTTCTACATGCTTCAGCATTTTTATGGTGACGTGCAATCCTATTATCTAATCCTTCTTTTTCAATATCATTAAGTGCTTCAAGTAATCCGTATATTGAAGATACTGATGGTGTGTATGGAGTTTGAGCAGGATTTTTGTTTCCACTTTCTCTATATTTTTTCATGTTGAAGTAGTAAGTTTGAGCATCTACATTTTCAACAGCTTTCCATGCATCATCACTTAATGTAATAGCAGAAAGTCCTGGTGGTGCTGCTAAACATTTTTGTGATCCTGTAACACAGACATCAATTCCATATTTATCTACTTCTACATTGTCTCCAGCAAGAGATGATACAGTATCTACAACATATAAAGCATCATAATTTTTCATAACTTTACCAATTTCTTTAATAGGTGCAGCTACACCAGTAGATGTTTCGTTATGAATAAGACTTACTGCTTTAATATTTTCATCTGCTTCAAGTGCTGCTTCAATAGCTTCAGGTGTTACAGCAGTTCCCCATTCTATTGCTAATTCTTCTACATCTATTCCATGTACTCTAGCAATATCTGCGAAACGTTCTCCGAATTTACCTCCTACTACACTTAATATTTTTTCTTTAGGATTTGCTATATTTGCTATAGCAGCTTCCATACCACCAGTACCAGATGATGTAAGAATGTAAGATTGATTTTGAGTTTTGAATACTTTAGACATTTTTTCACATGTCTCATTATATATTCTTCCAAACTCGTCTCCCCTATGGTTTACAATGTTTTTGGACATTGCTGCAAGAACATTAGGTTCAACATTTACAGGTCCTGGAAGCATTAATAATATATTATTCATATATGTTTTCCTCCATTAATAAAATCAAAAAAGCCTGATATTTTTTTTCATGATTTTTTTCAAGCCTATATAAATTTTTTATTTATTTAATATTAAAGTTTTTTGTTTATTGCTTGTTTTTAATTTTTTTATTAGTTTAATATTTTATTTTATTTTTTCAATTTTTTTAATACATCTCTTATAATTTTTAATTTTTTATTTTTTTATTCAATTTTTATATTATTTGGAAATATATATAAAAAAATTTTATTCTATAATTAATAGTCTTTTAATTTACTTTTAATTCCTTATTATTCTAGAAAAGTTATTTTCATGATTTTTATTATTTTTAATAAACTTTATTTATATTAAATAGATATATTAAATTATGAAATTTGCAGAATGGGAATTATGGTATAATAAAATTTTAGATGATTTTAATTTTAATCGTGATGATGATGAATCTTCAGCTAAACTTTTAAATAGAATTTTAGATGAAGAAGGTTGTCTTAATCTTGATGATTTAAAAAATGATATTGTAGATTTTAAAAATACAAATAAATTCATAATTTTTGGAGCAGGTCCATCTATTAAAGAACATATTGAATTTATTAAAAATAATTATAATTTAGATGATTATATACTTGTTTCTGCTGATGGTTCTACTACTGCACTTTTAGAAGAACATATTGTTCCAGATATAGTTGCAACAGATTTAGATGGTAATATTGATGATTTGTTAGCTGTTAATTGTAGAGATTCTTATATGGTTATTCATGCTCATGGTAATAATAAAAAAGAAATTGAAAGATATACTTCTTTCTTTGATAATATTTTAGGTACTACTCAATCAACTCCATTTGGACATCTTTATAATTTTGGAGGATTTACTGATGGGGATAGGGCAATGTTTTTATCTCTTGCATTAGGTGCTGAATCATTAACATTAGCTGGTATGGACTTTGGAAATATTGTAACTAAATATTCTAGACCTAAAAATAAAAAATTACTTCAAGATGCTGATGATATTAAAAAGAAAAAATTAGTTTATGCTGAACAGTTAACTAATTGGATTAAAGATAATACTGATGTAAAATTAGTTAACTTATGTGATTAATTTATTTTATTTTAATCATATTTTTAATTTAATTAATTGTATTTTTTATTTCAATATTTTATTTGATAAGTATCTACATGTATTATATTATAATTTAAATTTTTTAATATATTACTTTCATATTTTGGAATATTATTCTAAATTTAATTAAATTTTTTATTTATTGTATTTTTTAGTAATTTTTTATATTATTTTTATTATTTTTTTTTAAGTTCTCTAATTTTTTGTTTAAATTATAGATAAAATTTATTTAAATTTTTTAAAATAAT
>NZ_MRCT01000021.1 GCF_002208625.1 Methanobrevibacter sp. 87.7 | reverse complement strand
CTTATAAATTAATTTAAAACTTATAAAAAAACTATTTAAAATAATATAATTTAAAAAAAAGAATTTAACTTATAAAAAAAATAAAAATCATAAAAATAAGCTAAAAAAGAGAATTAAAAAATAATCATAAAAATAAAAAAAGAATTAAAAATATTAAAGAAATTAATCTTCAATATAGTGGAATTTTTTCTCCATTACTACAATTAAAACAAATGCAATAATAGCAAGAACAATACATAAAATCCAAGAACCAGTAAGAGTTGTAGTAACTTTAATAACAGGTAATCTTAATGATCCAAGCATAATACCAATTAAAAATGCCATTGTAACAGATTCATGATTTTCAAGTAAATAATTTAAGACTTTAGAAAAACCTAAAATACCAATAACAGCACCAACAACAAATACAAGAATCTCAACAATATTAAGATTATTCAAAGCATTTAACATATACTGATACTGACCAAGAAGTAATAATAAAAATGATCCAGAAATTCCAGGAAGAATCATAGCACAAATAGCAATCAAACCAGAAACAAATAAAACAGGCAAACTATGATTTGCAGCAATAGGATTCAAACCTACAAAAAGATATGCTAAAACAATCCCAATAACAGTAACAACAATCAACTTAAAATTCAAACCATCAAGCTTTTCATATAAGACATAAGCAGAAGCTAAAATCAAACCTAAAAAGAATGAAAAAGTATAAGCAGTCTGAATATCAAGCAAATAAGTTATAAGCTTTGCCAAAGTCAAAAATGCAACACCAATACCTAAAAGCAAAGGAATAAACAAAGCAAAATCAATCTCATAAAACAACCTAGACTTAAACTCAGCAAAATCACCTTTAATTAAAGGTTTAAGAAAAGTAAAATTAATACTACTAATAGCATGAACTAAACGCTCATAAATCCCAGTAATCAATGCAATTGTTCCACCAGATACCCCAGGAACAATATCAGCAGAACCCATAAATATTCCCTTAAAAAATATTACTAAAAATTCCTTAAAATTAAAATTCATAATATAACTCCAAATAAAAACAAAATATCATATAAATAAAAATAACCTTTAAATAAATTATTAAAATTTTTAAAAAGTTATAAATTTAATATAATTTTATTCTTTAAAATATTTAAATTATTCTAAACTAAAATTAAATAAAAATAAAAAGATTTTAATTAAATAAAAAATTAAGATTTAAAAAAAAATTATGAAAAAACAAAAAACAAAACAAACAGAACCTAAAAAATAATGAAAAACAAAAAACCTCAAAAAAATCAGAAAAAATAGATAAAAAATCAAAAAATACATTAAAAAGATTAAAAAAGATTATGAAATTAATCATAACCAATGAAATAACCTGGAACTCCTAATTTTCTAAGAACTGTTATTAAGCCCCAACTAGTGACAAATGTAAGAAATGCTAATATAAAAGTCCAATAATAAGCATTAAAATAATTAACATCAACAAGAAGGAATATTATAAGTAACATAGTCTGATGAGTTAAATAAATACCATAACAGGATCTACTTATAGATTTAATACCAACACTAATTAATGGTTTTTTAAATAATAATGCAAATTTTCTAAAAAAACCTTTAGTAGTATCAAAGTTAATATATTTCCAAAATATAAATACACCAGCAGCTTGAAGTATAACAACTAAACTTACATCCATATAAGAACGTGTATAAAAGTTATAATGATGTAAGAAAACTGTTCTTTGAAATCCATTATGAAATACATCAAAATAGATAATAAATGCAGTTGTAGATAAAAATAATAATAAACCAATTAAAATTAATTTATTAGAACTTAAATCAAACTCTTTATGATCTAAATAATATCCTAAGAATAAATATATTATTGGACCAATGAAAAATGTTAAATTAAAGTAAGTATGTGTATTAAAAATATCTAAAGCTTGATAAATCATTACAGCTAGAAATGATAATATTAAGAAATATTTAGCACCACCAACTTTAGTATCTTTAATATATGAATTAAATATAGGTAAAGATAAATAAATACCAATTAACATCCAAGCATACCAATGTTGAAGACCAAATGTTTTAAAAAATGCCAATAAACCAGCAAGATTAAAAGTTAAATTACCATGATAATAAGTATAAACAAGAGCAATAACTGTATTCCATAATAAAAATGGAAGGACAATACGCATAAACCTACCTTTAAGAAATTTTGGAATATCATCATAATAATCTCTTTCTAACATTAATGTTCCAAGAAGCATTAAAAATATTGGTACACCAAAAGCCATAGTTGAAAATAAAACATATTCTTCATAAGTAAAAACACCTTTATGACTTAATAATGTTGAAGTATTAATAAGAACAAGAGACATTATACTTAATGCACGTAGTTCATCAATAAAAGCAATTCTCCTTTTTGGAATTCTTTTAGAAATATTTGAAAAAGGAATAGAAGGGATATACTTATATGAAACCTTGAAAAATGACATTATAACACAACATAATAATTAAACTAATTTTAAATTATATTATTTATGTATATCTTTATAATATATAAATTTAATCAGTTAATTAGAAATTAAAATAAAATTAGAAATTTGTCTAGACTTTTTTAAAAAAAATAAACAATATTAAATAAAATTTAAAGAATTCAAGAATATATAAATAAATAATATAAAATAAATTAAATAAATATAAAGATTAACTGAAAAAAAATTAAACAAAAAATGATTTTTTAAATATTTTATAAAATAATTAATTCAATAAAAATAGTAATAAAATAAGTATATTAATTTTAAAAATAGTTTAACAAGAAAATAATCTATAAAAGACTACTTTAAACTATGTGGAATAAAAACAATGAAATTAATAATTGAAGCAATAAGAACTAAGCTTAAATTAATTAAACTACTTGTTGAAAATACTAAAACAGTAACAATTAATAAAACCAAAGTCATAATACTTGCAAATATTGCATCAGGTCTACTAGATTTAGGAGAAAACTTCACACTGTCCTTTGATACAATATACAAATAAAATATAATGAAAACACCTAAAGCTATAGCAAAATCAAAATTAGAACGTTTTACATCAATCCAGAACTGTAAAAACATACAAATAAACAAAATAAAAGAAGATAAATATACTAAATATCTTTGAAGATTACTATAACCAGCATCACTTTTTAATAATTCCCTTTTAAAATTCATAGATTATATTATAAAAATAGAAATATATAATTATATTGAATTTTTATCAAATACAATGAAATTAAAAATATATTTGATAAAATATAAAATAATAGGTTAAAGCATAAAAATGGAAATAAATTATGAATAAAAATATTAAAAATATTTCAAAAGTCATCTATAAAAAATTAGATAATACAAAATTAGGAAAAAAAATTATTAAATTAATTTTTCTTTTTAGAACATTGAATAGAAAATATAAAAATCCAAAAAAAGCAGGTGTTTACTTAATAAAAAATATTAAAGAAATTTATTTTACTGATTCCAAAAAAGATAAAGGAACTCAAATAAAAGATTTAATAAAAAACATCAATATTATAATACCTAAAGAAGGATTTATATTTTCAATTGATGAATTAAAAAATTTAAGTAAAACTGGTTTGACTATTGATAATATTTCAATTAATTATGCACATGTGCTAAATTATAGTCTAAATGATTATAAAAAATACTTTAACAATATTGACATTACTAATCATGTTTATGTTGAAAATGAGAAAGAATTACTTGAAGGCATTGAACTTTTAATAGATAGAGAAATAATTGAAATTAAAAAATCAGAAAGAAATGATAAAGAAAAATATATTAAATATTTAGAAAACTTCAAAACAGAAAAAGCATCTACTTTTGAAGAAG
This sequence comes from Methanobrevibacter sp. 87.7, assembly GCF_002208625.1. Lineage (GTDB taxonomy): Archaea > Methanobacteriota > Methanobacteria > Methanobacteriales > Methanobacteriaceae > Methanarmilla. The sequence continues at coordinate 12,200 of NZ_MRCT01000021.1, read as the reverse complement.
GTCTTCAAAGAATTTTACTTATTAATCAATTATTATGGCAAACAGGACATGGATTAAATGGTCTTGGAAGACTTGATAAAATATTAAATGAATTATATTATTCTGATTTAAAAAACAATATTATAAGTAAAAAAGAAGCATATAACATAATTAAAAGTTTTTTAAAAACACTACATACTTATTATTGGTTCAAAAGTGCTGCATTAATGGGAGACACTGGTCAAATCATTATTTTAGGAGGAACCGATTTAAAAAATGGAAAAAAACATTATTTCTTTAATGATTTAACCTATTTTTTTATTAAAGCAATACGTGATCTTCAAATACCTGATCCTAAAATATTATTAAGAGTTAATGAAGATATGCCTAAAAAATTACTTAAGGAATCATTAATGACAATTAATACAGGAATAGGTAGTCCATTACTATCTAATGATAAAGAAATAATTAATAAAATGATTGAATTTGGATATGATGAAAAAGATGCATATAACTATGTAGTATCTGCATGCTGGGAACCTTCAGCAGTTGGAAAAGGTATTGAACAAAATAATATTAACTTCATATCATTTTTAAAACCATTAAACAGAATATTTGATACATTATCTGATAAAAAATAAATGAAATTAAAAATTTCGATGATTTATTTAATTTATATAAAAAATATTTAAAAGAAGATACTGAAAATTTAGTTGAATTCTTGAATAATATTACTTGGGATGAAGATCCCCTATTATCATTATTTATTGATGACTGTAATAAAGAACAAATAGATATCTCAAAAGGTGGAGCTAAATACAATAATTATGGAATTACAACTGTTTCTCTTGCAAATACAGTTAACAGTCTAATAAATTTAAAAAAATTAGTATTTGAAAATAAAAAATATACTTTAATTCAATTAAATAATATTCGTAAAAATAATTTTGAAAATGAAAGTATAATACTTGCTGAATTAAAAGGTCTTAAACCACACTTTGGAGAAGATAATGAAGAAGTAATTAAATTAACTAATTCAATCATTAATTATTTAGGAGAATTACTTAATAAAACTCCAAATAAATTTGGTGGAAGAATTAAATTTGGATTAAGTGCACCATCTTACATTAGTGCTGGAGAAGAAATAACTGCATCATTTGATGGTAGATTAAATTATGAACCATTTTCAACAAATATATCTTCTGATTCAAATAATGATTTTACAAGTATAATGAGATTTGCATCAAAACTTAATTATAATGATAATAAAATTAATGGGAATGTAGTTGATTTAATGGCATCACCTAATTTCATAATGATAATTTTGAGAAATTCGTAGATTTTTTAGATTTAAGTATACATTTAGGATTTTTTCAAATGCAAATGAATGTTACTGATAGTGAAACATTGATAAAAGCAAAAGCAAATCCGGAATTATATCAAAATTTAATAGTAAGAGTTTGGGGATTTAGTGCATATTATAATGATTTACCATTAAATTATAAAGATTTATTAATTCAAAGAGCACTTAAAAATGAAGGTAAAATAAATATTTAATTTATTTTACTAATTTTAATTTTGGGATAAAATGACAATACGAATTACAAATATACAACACTTTTCATTACAAGATGGTCCAGGAATTAGAACTACTATTTTTTTAAAAGGATGTAATTTAAATTGTCCATGGTGCTGTAATCCAGAAACTATAAATTATAATATTGAAAAATATACTGAAAAAGGATTAAAAAAAGAATTTGGATATGATATTAGTATAAAAGAACTTGAAAAAGAAATATTAAAAGATAAAATATACTATTCAAAAAACAATGGAGGAGTCACTTTTTCAGGAGGAGAACCTCTACTTCAAATAAAAGAATTAAAACCATTACTTAATAATTTAAAAGAAAAAAATATCAATATTTGTTTTGAAACAGCCCTCCAAATACCTTCAAAACTGCTTAAAATAGCTATAAAATATATAGACGAAATATTTATAGATATAAAAATATTAACAGAAAAAGAAGCTAAAACAATATTAAATGGAAATATCAATTTATATTATAATAATTTAGAAATAATAAGCAATTCTAATATTAAAAATATTACTTTTAGGATTCCAATAAATAAGGAATATACAATGAAAAAAGATAATATAAATAAAATATCCGAACTTATTTCAAAATATCCAAATTATAATGTTGAAATATTTAAAATCCATAATATAGGTGAAAGCAAATATAAATTATTAAATAGAAAATTACAAAATTTTACAAATATTACAGATAAAGAAATTAATGAGATATGTAAAAAACTTAAAAAATATAATAAAAATATAAAAATTATAAAAATATAAAATCAAAGCTTATTTCTATGTAATTTTTTTAAAAAATCTGAAGTAAAATATACAGATAAAATTTTATAAAATAAATTAATTAGCCAATATTTTCTTTTAATGCAAGTATTATAAAACATTTGTGCCCATTTTTCATCAAAATTTAATTCAACACCAGCATAATCACTAATATCAATAACATAATTAGCTACTTTTTTAGGAATAAAATTATATTCTATAACTATAACAAAAATAGCAATAAGACAATGACAAACAATATTAGGTAACACAAATTCATAATTAGAATTTTTAATATAATCAATATTAAACTTCAAACCATCAATAAGTTTAACTAAATTATTTTCATCAAAATCATATGATAAAGATTTTTCATTAGAATAATCATGTATAACATGATAATATCCACAATAATTAGGTAAAAACTTAACATTACTATTATTATTGAAATAACATTCTAAAATAAAGTAAACATCCTCAAATAATATATTTAAACATCGAATATTATATTTATCAATAAAAGATTTTCTATAAATTTTATTCCACATCCAAATATCTAATAAAATATTTTTATCTTCTAAAGGATTAACAGAATAATTTTTAAAATCATCTTTAGCATTATAAAGTTCAATATTAAATTTTGATTCTACAATATTAAATTTAGTCCCATCAATTGCATTAAACATGACCTCACAGAAATTATCTTTATAATAATCATCAGAATCTAAAAACATGACATATTTACCTGTAGCATTATCTAATGCAATATCTCTTAAAGGACCGGGAACTCCATTATTTTTACTAAAATAAAAACATTTAATATTATCATATTTATCCCCATAACTCTTTATAATGCTTTTAGATTTATCTGTAGAATTATCATCAATTAAAAATAATTCAATATTCTCAAAACCTATTGTTTGATTAATAACAGAATCAATACAACGATTTAAATATTTTTCACGATTATAAATAGGAACAATAACAGAAATTTTATACATAATAATCACTTAAATTATTTAAAAAATAAATTTTGAATAAAATTTTCTAATTTACTATTTTCTACATTTTTTACATGCTTAAAATAGAATTTACGATATAAATAACGTAAAAAATTATTTTTTGATAAAGACATTCTAAAATTTAATCCTGTTCCAATATATTTAATTTCTAATTCTTTTATTTTTAAATTATTTTTTCTAATCCAAACATTAAAAATTAATTCAGAAACAAGCCCTAAAACACGCTTTATAATAGTTAAATCAACTTGATGTTCTACATCTTTTAAAATTGTAAATAACCAAGTACAATAATTATTTAATAAATCTTTATTCATTATAAACATGTTAAAATTAAAAAAAGAATCCTCTTTTATAATTTCATCATAAGTATCCAAATAATCAGGATATTTTTTACTAATTACATCACGTGTTACATCTAAAACATGAATTAAGTAAGAATCTTTATATGTTTCACCATATGATCCTTTAAGAAGTTCTATTTTTTTAGGTAGAATAATATCATAATCATTTAAATAGCTAAGAATTTCTTCTTTATTTATTTTATGATTATTATTCATAAAGTAACGTCTATAATGCACTAAACCAAGTATATCTGCACTAGAATTTTTCCACATCCAATAAAGTCCAGTAAGTTCTGCATAATCTGGATTTCTACTAGAAATATTCTCTCCAGAATCATCTATTTGATATTTATTACCATTACTATCAATTGGAGTTTTTTTACCTTTAGAACCAACAAATAAAGGAGTATATAAATTATCAGAAGAAATATCTTCAACTTCTTTATGACTTATTACATAAATTTGAACATTTTTTGACAATTTATACACCTATCTTTTTTTACTTTTATGAAGAAGTCCAACATAAATATTTTTATATACTTTTCTAGTTATCCAACGTTTAGCAATCCACATATGAATATTTAATCTTCTTCCAATAACCTTTAAATCACATTCTTTAACTTTAAGATTTTGTTTATCCATCCATACATCAAATAATCTTTCAGTTAAAAATCCATAAATTCTTTGTTGATAAGAATCATATCCTTCAAGATTTACTCTTTTTTCAAGTTCAAATAAAATTGGAAAAATCCATTCACAATAACCTGAAATTACCTCTTTTGGAGCAATAAACATATTATAATAATATAAAGAATTACCTTTCATTACTTTATCAAAACTATCTAAATATTCTGGAGTGGTTTCTTTAATTATTTCTCTAGATAAATCTAAATCTTTAGCATAATTCCAATGAGCATAATCTTCATATACATTATCAAAAAGAGATGTTGTTCTTTTAGGTAATATTATATCATAATCTTTAAAGATTTCATCTAAATCTTCTTTTTCTAAACGTTTACCATATTTTCTTTTAGCAAAATAACGTCTATAATGTACTAAACCAATAATATCTGCATCAAAATTTTTCCACATCCAATAAAGTCCAGTAAGTTCACAGTAAGCAGAATTTTTATTAGAGATATTATCTCCTTTATCATCACTTAAAAATCCTAAGTTATCTTGACCATTTCTACCAACAAATAATGGTTTATAAATATCATTTTCTTCAATAGTTTTAATTTCCTCAGGACTATGAGCAATTACATAAACTTCAATTTTATTAAACATAGTAAATCACTTTAATATTATAAATTATATATTATTAAATTTTTATATAAATATTTTGAACAAAATATTATATAATTAAAATGGTAAAAATAATTTATTTAAAAATATATAAAAAATAATTTTAATTAATATTTAATTATTTCTAGATTCCATAATTTTATTATACTCTTTAGATTGTCTATTATACTTCATTTTAATACAGAATTAATATTTAATTATTTCTAGATTCCATAATTTTTTTATACTCTTTAGATTGTCTATTATACTTCATTTTAATACAGAAATTCATAGGTAAAATTGAAAGAATCAAACCCATTAAAAAGGAATTATAAATTTTATATCTAAATAATTCATAATTTGAAAAATCATTATTTTTAAATATTACATTATAAAATGGAGATAAAGATGCATACTTTTTATATAATTCATAATATTTTGAATTACTATTAATCCAAGGTCTAAGAAATGGAATACATGCAAAATGAAGAAAAACTGGATTTTTCTGAGCATTTTTCACAACATCTTTATCATAAAATTTCCAAAGAGCTTGCCATTTTCTAACAGAATCAAAACTTAATTCATGTAAACAGGACATTAAATTATATTTAAGATCAACTGGTAAAATTGTATCTTTTAATACAGCATTTATAACATCTTGATCATGCCATAATAATTTAGATTTATTTTCTACTAAAAAATTTAAAAATTTAGATTCAATATTGTTTTTTCTCCAATATTCTAAATTAATCAATAAAAATCCTGCATTATAATAATCTCCATCCTGATTTAAATTAAATAATTCTTTAATAAATTTACTTCCTGTAGTATATTGATCATAAACTGTAGCACATGAATAATTTTTAATATCTAAATCCCATAACTCTTTAAAAGATCCACATATTAAAGAATCACAATCTAAATATAAAACCTTATCAATACTCTTTGGGAGTAATGATGGAATAAATAATCTAGAATAAGTTGTAAATGATGATACATTATCTCTGATAATAGGTGGAATACCTTCAACTTTTTCAATAACATTAACATTAATAAAATTAATATTTGCATTATAATTTTCAACAATAGATTCTAATTTATTTTTATTATCATTAGAAATATTATCATCAAGAATAAAAATATTAATTTTATCGAAATCTTTAGAATTATTATCTAATAAAGAAATCATACATACAGACAAATAAGGAACATAATTATTATCAGAAGCAAAAACAACATTTAAAATAAAATCACCTACATTTATTATATAAAATGTACTTAAAATAATTTTCAAATAAAAATAAAAAAAACTAAATTATATGAAACCAAAATCATTTATACATATTATATAAAATGTACTTAAAATAATTTTCAAATAAAATTAAAAAAACTAAATTTTTAAGATGAATAAAATCAATTCCAAAATGTTTTCAAATAAAATTAAAAAACTAAATTATAAAGAATCAATTAAGTTTTTAGGATGAATAACTTCAATTCCAAAATGATTTAAAACATCATATAATTCAGCATGTTCTGTGTGAATTGGATATAAAACATCTGGATTAATCTCACATATCATATCAATAAGTTCAGGACCACTTGCATGACCAGATAAATGATAATGCTTTAAAATTGGAATATTAAAATGATTCAACCAATTTTGAGTAATTTCAAAGTCCATTTCCATTTCTTCATTAAATGGTTCTGTTGTAGAATGAAGATAAACTGCACTTTTAGGTTTAATATCAATTAATTCTAAAAATGAAAAATTATCAAGTCTTATAATATATTGATTTTCATTTTCCTGAATATCTTTATAAGTGTAAATATTATATTCCTCATCATCAAGAAATTCTCTTTCCCATTTAGAATAATCTTTAATATATTCATCTTCAGTAGGATACTTCCAATCACCTTCATAAGATACATATGAATTATTTGGAAAGAGACCTGAACCTTTACGTGGAATATATATACCTAAATTACCATCATCAATTTTTGGATAAATAGTTTTTTCTGAATTTTCTTCTTCAATACGTTTTAAAATATATGCTTGTTTCATACTAATAAGTAAAGTTCTATTAGTACTTTTTGCAATATTATGAAATGTAATTAATCTATCTAAATCTCTTAAAGGGAAATTTACAATAACAAGTCCTTTAAAATCATTAATATCATCATATGCCTTTTTCTCAATATCTTCTTCTACATTAAGAATCTTTTTATGAGGATGTTGACTATTATAATATTCACTATTAATACGTGTACCTTCACATATTAAAATATCTGGTGAAAATCTTTTAGCTTCTTTTACAAAACCTTTAGTAAATTCTCTATTTCTACCATGGAAACGTAAATCTCCAGTATATACTACTTTTTTATCATTCCCTTCAATAAGAAATGCACTAGCACCAGGTAAAGAATGATCTACAGGAGCAAGTTGAACATTTAAATCTCCAATAGTAGTATTTTCATAGGGTTCTAATACATTGATTTTTCTTTTTAAAAGATTTTTAGGACTTTTTAATTGAGAATAGGTACCTTTTTTATTTAAATAATATTCAAATTGTTTTTTATATGAACAAATATCACTAAAACTATTATTTGCACCTGTTTCATCAATAACTTCAAGAATAATCTTAGAATTAAGACTCATATACAATGGAATATCATACCTTAAATGAGTAATATAATTTGCATGATCTGCATGAGCATGTGATAATAATAATCCATTAACTGCAGGTTTATCCTCAAAATTTAAACCCATATGCTTTAAATAATCTTCACGATATATTCCTTTAATTTTAGGAATTAAACCAAGCTCAAAAAAATCCCCAATACCATTAGCTTTTCTTGGATTAATAAAATCTCCAAAATATTTACTATATTGTTTAAAACTCATACCAAAATCTAAAAGTAGTGAAGTATTATCAAGATTTAATTTAATCTTATTTCCACCAATTTCATCTACTCCACCATAAAATTCTAAGACATCCATATTCAAACTCCGTAAACAGAATAAATTAATTAAAAAAAATATAATCTAGAATTAATTTTGTAAATAAATTAATAAATAATTTTTGAAAAAATAATATAAAAAATAGCTAAATAAAAATAAAATATTTCTGATAAAATAATACGAAAAATAGATAAATATGAATAAAATACTGAACTTAAAAATAAAAACTAAAAAACAAAAAATAAAACAATGAAAAAGTAAAAAATAGCTAAAAAAACTAAAAAACAATAATAAAAACTAAAAATAGTTAAATAAGAGATAAATTAAATTTATTCTCTATTTAAAATAATTCTAATAATTTTTTTATCATCAGAATCTAAGATTCTAATAAGATATAATATTCCAAAGTATATAATAGCCCCTAATATAATTCCAAATGCTATATTAAGTTTAAGATAATATAATACTCCAAACATTATAAATGTTGCAAAGAGTAATTTAATTAAATCTTTAACAACAATCCATCCTGGAGCATAATCTGCTTTTGAAGTTTCCCAGAACATTATAATAGTAATAATAATTTCACTAATTACTGTTGCAAAAGCTGCACCAAAATAAGAATATTTTGGTATTAATATTAAATTTAAAATAACATTAGATAATGCAGCACAAGCATATGTTTTAGTAACTAACATCTCATTATTAGAAGAATTTAAAGCTACAGTTGAAGTACCATTAACAAATAAAAATGGTATTGTAAATACTAATATAGTTACAATAGCACCAGTACCAATATAGCCTTTACCATAAATAAGAACCATTAAAGGTTCTGCATATACAATGATACCTGCACATATTGGTAATATAATTAATAATAAATACTTAATTGATTTTTCATAAGAAAATTTAAGTAATTCATTAGAATTTTTAAATAATTTACTCATAACTGGAAATATAACTTGAGGATATACTGCATAAAATGTTGTAAGAATAGATATTATCTTATAAGCAGCATTATACAATCCTACAGCAGCATCAGTAGATAAATACTGTAACATAGTCATGTCTATTGTAAAGTATATTGAATAAAAAACACTAATTAAACCAAAAGGTAATGCTAATTTTAATATTTTTTTAGAAAAATTAATATCAAATGAATAATTTGGTTTAATATTAATCTTATCTATTCTAGAGTAAATATATAAAAATGCACATATTATAGCAATTAAATAGCCAAAAGCCATTCCATATAAACCTAAATTAAAATAGATTACTAAAAACACAATAATAAGTAATATTACAGAATTTATAACCCCTGCAATAGATTGATATTCCATTTTTTCATATGCTTGAAAAAGACCATAAAAAAATCCATTCATACTTAGAAAAGCATATTGACATAACATTATAAAACTAACATTAATTACATCACTACTTCTCCCAGTTAAAAACAGAACTAAAACAGTACCTAAAATTACAGATACACTTAAAATTAATCTTAATGGAATTGTTTCATTAAATAGCTTATTCGTTAAAGAAGAATCCCTTGAAATTGCACGTACAATATATGTTTGTGTACCACAATCCATTAAAATACCAACTAATGTAGATAATGAAATAGCAAATGATAAAATACCAAAAACAGATGCACCTAAATATCTAGCCATTAATATAGTCCAGAAAAAAGCACATAAATTTGTGATAATCTGAGATCCCATCATCCAACTAGAATTTTTAAAGATTGTTTTTACACTAACCATATTCTCACATATAAAATGAATAAAATACACAAAATATTAAGAAAAATAAATTAAATTGAAATAATATAAGAAATATTTACTTTTTATTATTATTAAATATTTTGAGATTAAAAAAATTAGTACCTAATAAATATTAATAAAAATTTAGATTAAAAAATAAATCCAATATACTAAAAAAATTAATATAAAATAGGTATAGTTCCTGGCGGAGTCGAACCGCCATCACAAGATCCAGGGTCTCGTATGATTACCATTACACTAAGGAACTAAAAAAAAACATAAAATAAATAGCTATAAAAATATTCTTTAAAAATAAAAAATAGCTAAAAAAAATAAAAAAAAAATTCTACAAAAAGTAGAAAAATCTTTAAACAAATTATTTATTCCACAGTAACACATTTAGCTAAATTTTTAGGTTTATCTGGATCATAACCTCTTTCTAAAGCCATATAATATGATAATAATTGAAGTGGAATAATATATACTAGTGGTGAAATAATATCTTGAATATTCTCATCTATTAAGAAAACATCACTTGCTTTTTTCTCTAAAATATTATCTCCTTTTGGACCTATTGCAATAACATCTGCACCACGAGATTTAACTTCTTCAAGATTACTCATAGTTTTTCTATAATTATCTCCAGGAGGTATAATTACAACAACAGGAATTCCTTCATCAATTAATGCTAAAGGACCATGTTTAAGTTCACCTGCAGCATAACCTTCACCATGAATATATGTAATCTCTTTAAGTTTTAATGCACCTTCAAGTGCTATAGGATATGCATAACCTCTACCAATATAGAAGAAGTCATCTGCATATTTATATTTAGAACACATCTCTTTAATTGAATCAACATCTTCAAAGATTTCATCAATATATTTAGGTACTTTCTCAATAGTACTAAGTAATTCTTGATTATCTGCAAGAAGACCAGCAAAGAGATATATTGAAATTAACTGAGAAATATATGTTTTTGTTGCTGCTACACCAATTTCTGGACCTGCTTGAGTATGAATTACATATTGAGCCCTACGAGTAGCAGAAGATCCTGCAACATTAACAATTGCTAAAGTTTTACTAGTCTCATTTGCTATATCAAGTGCTTTAAGAGTATCTGCAGTTTCACCAGATTGGGAAATAAATATAACTAAAGTGTTTTCATTTAATGTATTTGCAGAATATTTAAATTCAGATGCAAGAAGTACATCAGTTGGAATACCTGCTAATTGTTCAATTAAATATTTACCAGTAAGTGAAGCATGATAACTTGTTCCACAAGCAACAAAGACTATTCTATTAATATCATCCTTAACTTCATCAACAATCGCTTTAATATTAGTTTTTTCAGTTAAAGTGTTTTTAACAGCTTGAGATTCTTCATTAATCTCTTTAATCATAAAGTAATCATAACCTTCTTTTTCAGCCATTTCAGGAGTCCAATTAATAGTTTCTATTTTTTTATTAATAGGATTACCATTTTCATCTTTAACAACTACTCCATCCATAGTTAAGATTACAAATTCTCCTTTTTCAGGATAAATTATATTTCTAGCATATTTTAATATAGCTGGTGAGTCACTAGCAACAAAATATTCATCATCCCCAATACCTACAATTAGAGGACTATCTTTCCTAGTTGCAACAACTTTATTCGGCTCATATTTACTAATAGCTGCAATTGCATATGCCCCTTTAATAATTTTAACAGTTTTTCTCATAGCTTCTTCTAAATCAGAACCTTCTTTCATGAATTTTTCAAGTAAATGTGGAATAACTTCAGTATCAGTTTCTGATTTAAAAACGTGCCCCTCTTTAATAAGTTGTTCTTTAATCTCAGCATGATTTTCAATAATTCCATTATGAACAACAGCTATATTACCTAATTCATCAGTATGAGGATGAGCATTTACACGATTAGGATCACCATGAGTTGCCCAACGTACATGAGCAATACCACATTGACCTTCCATATCAGCCAAATCAAGATTAGTATTAACATCAATAATTTTACCTTTATCTTTCTTAAAAAAGATTTTATTACTTTCTGTAGCAATACCTACTGAATCATAACCTCTATATTCGAGTTTAGAAATACAATCTAATAATATTGGCGCTGCTTTTTTATGTTTTAAAACACAACCAACAATACCGCACATAATATCAATTAATCTCCATTTTATAAATAATACTTATTTAATTTAATTTAACCTATTTATAAAAATTTCCTATTTAGGTTAAATTTTAAGTTTAATAAAAATTTTTATATTAATATTATATTAGTTTTCATCATTAATATATTAAGTTTAAACTATTTTTATAAATATAAATAAATTATACTATTTAAATCTTAAGTTAAAATTATAAAAAATATTAAAAAAAACTTAATTAAAATAATTTTACTATAATCAAACAGAAATTTAAAGAAAAATAGGATATTAAAATAAAAAATATTTAAATTTAAAGTTTTTAAAATAAAATTCAAAAAGATATTAAAAT
>NZ_MRCT01000208.1 GCF_002208625.1 Methanobrevibacter sp. 87.7 | reverse complement strand
TAATAAATATCTAAAAATAATAAAAATAATAAATTAAATTTATTCACCAATTATTGTTAAATCTAGTTTTCTTTTAGAACGAGGACCATCAAGTTCAATGAAAAATATAGATTGCCATGTTCCAAGATCCATCTTTCCATCCTTAATTGGAACAGTTTCAGAAGGACCTAAAAATAAAGATTTAAGATGAGAATCAGCATTATAATCTATAACATCATGACTATAACCATTACCTTCTGGAATTAAATCATATAAAATATTTTGGATATCTGTACCTAAACCTGCTTCATTTTCATTAATAACAATTGCAGAAGTAGTATGTTTTGTAAAAATATTAATTATTCCAGAATCAATAGCATGATTTCTAATTTTATCATTAATATAAGAAGTTATATCAATAATTTGAAATTTACACCTAGAATTAATAATTAATCCATCTTTTATAATCATTTTAACACCTATCTATAATTATAATAAAACATAATTCTTCTAAAATCTAATTAAATTTAATTAATTTAAATTATAATTAAAACTAAAAAAAAGATAATAAAAAATTATAAAATAATATAAATTAGCTTTAAAATATAAAAATTATAAATTATTACCTATTTCTTTAGCTTTAGAAATAACATCATTTAAACCTTTTACATCACCTGGTTCTTGAACTCCACCAATATCAATTGTATCAACAACATTAAATCCAATATATTCAAATAATGCTTTTTTAGTAAGATTTATATATTCATCATAAGTTCCAGTAGGAGCAGCATGAGTAAAGATTAAAACTACTTTTTTACCTTCAAAACTTTTTTGTGGATTTCTACTTATTGAATAAAATCTATCTGTAAATAATTTACCTTGAGCAGTCATTTGACCATAGTATATAGGAGATGAAAATATTAAAACATCTGCATCTAAAACAGAATTAAGAATTTCATTACAATCATCATCAACAATACAATCAACACCATCACCACATGAGCAACATGCATGACAAGGTTCAATTTTATAATCATCTAAATAATATTTATTTGTTTCTGCACCATTTTCTTTAGCAGATTTAAAAACTTCATCCATTAAAATATCACAATTTCCATTTTTCCTTGGACTAGCTTGAATACCAACAATTTTCATAAATATACTCTCTAATTAATTTTAAATAAATAATAAAAAATCAAATTACTTCATTAGTAATATATAAATAATTTATAATAAATAATTAATTCGAAAATTCAAACATCAAATTAAATAAGTTTTAAGAAGAAAATTAATAAAAAACTATTAATATATTGAAATAAACTAATAAAAAAGAAATTAACTTAAAAATAATAAAAAATATACATTAAAATCAAATAAAATCTAAATAAAAACTAATAAAAATAAAAAGAACATATAAACAAAAATAAAAAAAACAAAAAATAAGATAAAAACAATAAAAAAAACAAAAAACAATAAAAAAAATACCAACAATAAAAACAAAAAAACAAGACAAAACAGGACAAAAAAACAATGAAAAAGAGCAATAATAAAGATAAAAAATAAATTAGTTAAAAAACTAATTTATTAAATTAACTAAAAAACTAGTTATCTACACCAAAGGATTTTTTAAGTAACTCTGCGTTAACAAATCCTTCTTTATAAGTTTTACCAGTAGTTAAATCATTAATTACTACTTCAGCAGGTGCAAACATTCCTTTATCAATTTTATAGAAATCAAATCCAGCTTCTTTAAATGTATCAAAGAATGGTTTTCCATATCCATCAGCTGCAGAAGATGGAATTTGTTTTGCAATAGCTTCCATGTCGTCTCCTTCTTCAGATTCAACATAGTAATAAGTTCTTCCACCAAATAAAACTGCATCATTTGTTTTACCCATAGCTTTTAATCCATCAGGATCTACTGGTGCAATAGGTGCAATTCCAGCTGCATGTTTAACTTTTTTAACATCAAATTTAATGAATTCTAACATTTTATAAGTTCCATTTTCAACAACCCTTCCAGCAATTTGGATAGATCCAACAAGAGAAGAAGTAGGAGCAACAAGTAAGTAAACATTTGCTACATCTACACCACATTCATCTGCAATGTATTGAGCAACATCTTCACCAGGTAATACATCAGCTTCTAAAGTTAAAATAGCTAAATCAGCTTCTTCATCTTTGTAATCAATTTCTTCATAAGTTTCTGCAGGTTTAAGAGATAATGCTCTTGCAGGACCTGAACCTAATGCAAAGAAATCTCCAACAGAAACAGACCAACCTGCTTTTTGAGAACCTAAAGTTGAAATAGATGGGAAGTCAGTTTTAATTTTTACTGAAGGAAGTGCAAATTTTTCACTTAAATCACCAGGAATAGAAATACCTACATCAGCAAGTCCACCAAGACATACTTTAGTATATAATTCACCTGCTTTAAAGCTTCCTTCAACATTTACACCACAATCAATTACTGTAGCACCATTATCTAATTTAGAAACAGCAATTTTTAAAGCATCTGCTTTATTAATCATTTCATCTACTGTTTTTTTAGCTTCTAAGTTAACACTAACCATTATTTAACCTCAAAAAAAATTTTTGATTATTTCATATTTGAGCTTATAATATTAAAATTCAATTTTTTAAAATAATTGATAAGTATA
>NZ_MRCT01000207.1 GCF_002208625.1 Methanobrevibacter sp. 87.7 | reverse complement strand
AAATATCATTAATTAAAGATATATAATAATTATTTTTTAAAAAATTAAAGATTTTAAAACTTTATAAAAACTATTGAAATCAATGAAAAAAATAAATAAAATATCAAATTAATATATTATTAATTTATTAAAATAATTGGTGTTTAAATGGAATATAGAGAATTAGGAAATACTGGAGAAAAAGTATCTATTTTAGGTTTTGGAGCAATGCGATTACCAACTAATGGTGAAAATAACCAAATTAACAAAGAAAAATCTGAAGAATTATTATCCTATGGAATAGATAATGGAATAAATATAATTGATACTGCATACTCTTTTCATGCAAATGAAATACATGGTGGTGCTGGAAATAGTGAACCATTTTTAGGAGAATTTTTAGAAACTGGTTATAGAGATAAAGTTTATCTTCAAACAAAAATGCCATCATGGTTAATAGAAAAAGAAGAAGATTTAGAATTTTATTTAGATGAACAACTTAAAAGATTAAAAACAGATCATATTGATAATTATTTACTACATGGAGTTAATAATGAAAATTGGGAAAATTATAAAAATGCAAATATTGTAGAATTCTTAGATAACATTCTTAGTGATGGTAGAGTAAAACATGTAGGTTTTTCAACTCATGGAACTGTTGAAACATTATTTATTTTAACTGCAGAATATGATAAATGGGAAATGGCACTTACTCAAATGAATTTCTTAGATGAAACTTATCAAACAGGTATAGAAGGTTTAAACATTTTATCCCAAATGGGTCTTGGAAATATGATTATGGAACCATTACGTGGTGGAAGATTAGTTCAAAATGTCCCTGAAAATATTATGGAAATATGGAACACTGCAGAAGAAAAAAGAACACCTATTGAATGGGCATTAGAATATTTATGGAATATGGAAAATGTTAGTTGTGTATTTAGTGGTATGAATTCTTTAGAACATTTAAAAACCAATATTGAAATTGCATCTAAATCTAAAGTAAATATGATTTCTGAAAACGACAAAAAAGTTATTAAAGATGTAGCTGAAGAATACAGACAGAATAAAGGAAATGATTGTACTTCTTGTGGTTACTGTATGCCTTGTCCTAATAAAGTTAATATACCTCATTGTTTTAGAGAATATAATATGGGAAATATTTTAAATAGTCCAAAAGGTTCTGCAAGACAATATTTCACCTATTTTGAAGATAAAGCTTTAGCACATCATTGTACCCAATGTGGAGATTGTGTAAATATGTGTCCACAAGCAATTAATATTCCTGAAGAAATGAAAAAAGTAGAAGAATATTTTGGCGATAAATTTAATCATTTCTAAAAAATGCTAAATTAGAAATGAAGATAATTTAATAAGTAAACTCAAAAATATAGATAAATAAAAGAAAAATATTAATAATACACCAAAATATAATAGAAATAAAATAAATTAGAACATATAAGTTTTTTATAATATAAAAAAAATCTATAAAAATATAAATATTAAAAGATAAAATATATAAAAAATAACAATTGTTATAAAAAGTTATTTTAATAAAATAAAAATGATTTATAATAAAGATATTTTATAAAAAACATGCCTTTATTTAAAATATAAATAAATATGTGATAAAATGCCAACAAGATATATAGGAAATGGATATTGGGAAATAGTATCAAGACAAATGAGTATAGTTACAAGAAGTGAACAACAAAGATTTAAAGATGCTAAAATAGCAGTAGTAGGTTGTGGTGGAATTGGAGGATCTACAATTGAAATGTTAGCAAGAATGGGAGTTGGAGAACTTACCATAGTAGATCAAGATTACTTCGATTTATCAAATCTCAACAGACAATTAATGAGTAGTATTGATTGCTTAAGAAAAGACAAAACAGAAGTTACAAAAGAAAAAATAAGATTAATCAATCCATATGTCCAAGTAAATGCAAAAAATATTAAACTTGATGAAAATAACATTGAAGAAACAATTGGAGATGTAGATATCATTATAGATGCATTAGACAACCTTGTAACACGTGTAATTGTAAGTAGATATGCAAAAGAAAAAAATATACCATTTATACATGGAGCAATAAATGGAACAAAAGGACAACTAACAGTATTTACATCAGATAGTGAAAAAGATTATGAAGAATTATTTGGTATGCCTTCAAAAGGACGTAAATTAACTGATGAAGTTAAAAAAGAAATTCAAAGTTTAACATATGGTGTTCCACCAGTAATTGGGCCAGTACCAAATATAATTGGTAATTTAGAAGCATTTGAAGCTTTTAAATATATTACAGGTATTGGAAAAGTTATAAAAGCTCCAAAATTATTAACTTATGATTTATTAGATTTAAGTTCAATTACAGAAATAGAATTATAATTTAATTAAATTATAATTTTATAATATTTTATAATAAACTACTTTTAAAAAAAAATTACTTTTCTAATTATTTAATTTAAAAAATAATAAAAAAATATCAAAGTTTTAAAAACAGAAAAAACTAATTTTAATTCTATAAAATCATATTTTTATATAAAATAAAAAAAACTACTTTTAAAAAAAAAAAACTATTTTTATATTTTAAATACTTATTTACAAAATTAATAAAATAATAAAAATTTTGAAAAATATTACTTTTTTTAAAAAAAGAAGAATAACAAATTAAATATGAATATAAAAATTAAATTAGATTAAAAATAAAAAATATAATATAATAACTTAATAT
>NZ_MRCT01000206.1 GCF_002208625.1 Methanobrevibacter sp. 87.7 | reverse complement strand
GATTTTATGTATTTTTTATTTAAAATTAGTATTTATTTATTTAAAATCAACGATTTTAAATGATTATTTTATTAAATCTTTAAGATTTAATTTATATTTTAGTAAAAGGAATTAATAATTAAAAGTAGGTTAATTCTAGAATTCTAGAATTAACTGTTTAAATTTATTCGCAAGATTTTTTTGCTAATTTAATATCTTCTGCTTTAACAGTTTTACGTCCTGCATGTTTAGCATAAGTTACTGCTTGTTTAGCAAGTATAGTTGCGCATTCTTCTAATTTTTCAGCAAGAGCTTCTTTAGCATCTTCACTAACTCTTTCTGCACCTGCATTTTTTACAATTCTTCCTACAGGAGCAAGTGGTAATTCATTTTTCATTTTTTATCACTTTTTTATTATTTTTTAATTCTAATAATCTTAAGTTCAATTATTAGTATGTTGTATTATTTAATTTATCTTATATAAGTATTACTAATTTATTTTTTAATTTTAATAAGTTTATATTAATATTTTTATAATTGATTTATTTATTATTAGTATTATTAAATTATTAAATCTAATTACCTTTTTTATCATAATTTGGTAAAGTACTAACATTTTTTTATTGAAGTTTTTTATTGTTTTAGGTATTCTTAAATATTTTTTAATAGTTCTTCATAGGTTTCTCGCATTCTAATTGCATCAATATCGAGTAAAGGAGTTTCACAAATTATTGTAGCATTCCATCCACATTCAATTAAATTTTCAAGTAAATCTTTTATATTGGGGCCATATTCATCATTTTCTTCAAGTGTATGATGTTTTCTTTCACCATTTTTAGTATATTCTATTGTAGTAAAATGGCAATGTAATCTTTCAATATTTAGGTGATTTTCTAATTTTGTAAATATTTTATTATAATCTTCTTTTTTATTTAATGTTCCAAAACTTCTTGCATGAAGATGTGCAAAATCGATTGTTGGTTCAAAATGTTCTAAATTTTCGCACATATAAATTATTTCATCAAGATTTCCAAGTTGATTTATTTTTCCTGTTGTTTCTGGTGCAAATGTGTAGTTTTCAAGTCCTTCATCTTCACATTTATTTAATAATTTTTTATATCCTGTCATAGCTTTTTCTAAACATAATTTAGGATCTTGTTTTGAGTAATATCCTGGATGAAATACTAATCTATATGCTCCCATATATTCTCCAATTCTTGCACAATTAAATAAACTTTCTATAGATTTATCTATTTTTTCATCCTCTTTTGAACACATATTTATATAATATGGGCAGTGCATAGAAACTAATACTTTGTTTTTATGACTATTTTCTTTAAGTTTACTTGCACTTTCTTCTTTTATTCTTAATCCATGTGTTGATTGATATTCATATGCAAATAATCTTCTTTCATTTAAATATCCGCATGCTTCATATGCTTTTCCTTTATATTCTTTAGGTTTTCCTGCAGGTCCAAATATAATTTTATCCATAAAATCATCTTCTAATTAAAAATAAGTTGTTATTAAAAAAATAAAATAAAAAAAAGAAAAAAATAAGTAGTTAAATATTATATTAAAATTTTAAATAATTTTATAAAATACCCATTGCTTTATTTGTTTTTGCAATAGATTTTTCATTGTCAGATTCCATTTCTAACATTGCACGGATACAATCAATGTTTTCTGGAATAACATCAGATTCTTGATGTACAGCTTGCATGTAATATAATTCATTATTAACTACATTTATTGTTTCTTTCCATACTGGAATTTCATATAAGTCATTTCTACTTCTTCCTAATTCTCTTGCATATTCCATTAATGTTGCAGTAGAATCAAGTCCCATACCTGCTTCTGCAAGGATAACTCTTGATCTTTTATTAAGAACATCAATAATATCATCACTAGTTACATCACTATTAAGTTCAACCATAATATTATGTACATGCATAAGAGTTGTTGGTACAAGAAGTGCCATTGTAGTAATATCTATTCCTTTCATTACAGTTCCAACATCTGGGCCATGGTGTGATGGAACTTTTGCAGGATTTGGAACAATTGCATTTATTGGTCCTTTTTTAGCTTCATTAGGATCTGCTCCTCTTCTTACCATTACTGCTCTAACTTTTTTAATATCTGCAATTTGGCTAATTGGATATAATGAACGTGTAAGTCCTGTAGTATTACATGATACTACACGAGAGTAATCTGCCCCATAAGATTCATCATAATTTGAAAAGGAGTTAAATGATCTTCCAGTAAGAGAATGGTCTTCTCCACCTTGGTATATTGCTTTTACTCCTGCTTTTTTATATTTATCCATATTTTCTTTACCAAATTTACCTGGAGTACAATCTACTACTAAATCTGCTTCAGGAATCATTTCATCAACTGTTCCTGCAATTTCAATTCCTGCATCTTTAAATAATTGTTCTCTTTCAGGTATAGCTATATATAAAGGATAACCTTTTTCAACAGCAACTTTTGCTTCAAAATCAGGTTTTGTTTTACATACACCAACTATTTTCATATCATCTTGTGCTGAAACTGCATCAGCAACTCTTTTCCCAATTGTTCCAATTCCATTTACAGCTATAGATTTCATTTTATTTCTTTCCTATGATTAATCTAAAATTTATTAAAATTCTTTATTAATAAATTTATGTTATATTAATTTATTTATATATTTATTAAAGTATTTTGTGTTTTTAAATTAGATTTTAATTTTTTAATTAAGATTATAAT